>JBEKST010000001.1:0-30896 GCA_049516815.1 Bacteroidales bacterium
AAATCGATTAATTCGGAGATAAACTTCGAAAACCTGCTCCAATCGTTGCTCGAAAAAATGAAGATCGTCAAATCATTTGAAAAATCGTCAGCGCTTGTCTTTGATAAAAATATCAACACATTCAAATTTAAGGCCAGCCTTGGATGGGAATTACGGGAATCTGCAGATGTCAAAATCAGTTTAAATGACGCTGAGATGCGCTATCTTAAAAATGCCGAAGAGGTATTTGAAGATATTTTTCTGAAAACAGATTTCCGGGAATGGGGTGGTATCTCTATCCTGGATGGGCGTTCGGTTCCAAAATCGATGCTTATCCTGGTCATCAGGGTGGAAAACAGAGTAGAGGCTTTTCTTATCTTTGAAAATATGAACCGGGAAAATGCTTTCGAAACCAAGGATCTTAGTTTTATCAAGAATTCGAAGGAACACATCATATCCGCCTTCATCCGCACCCGGATTCTCGAGGATTTGCAAAATACACTGCAAAACCTCAAGGCCACCCAGGATCAGCTCATACAGTCGGAGAAACTAGCTTCTTTGGGCGCACTTATTGCAGGTATTGCCCATGAAATTCAAAACCCATTGAATTTTGTCAATAATTTTTCATCCTTATCTGCTGATCTGTCCGATGAACTTCTTGGGTTTTTAAAGGAACTGAAAGGTGCCCTCACTCCTGAACAATATGCCAATATCGAGGAGGTTATCGGGATGATAAAGGGAAATGTGAAAAAAATTAATGACCATGGAAAACGTGCAGAAAGTATTGTAAAAGGGATGCTGCAACATTCACGGGGCAGAACCGGAGAGTATGAGCAAGTGGATATTAATAACCTGGTTTCTGAATATGTCAACCTCGCCTATCACGGCATGAGGGCAAAAGATAAAAGTTTCAACACTAGCATCAAAACACAACTGGATCCAGGGGTCGGAAAAGCCAGCATCATCCCGCAGGATCTGAGCCGCGTAATCCTTAACATTGTCAACAATTCATGTTATGCCCTCGATGAAAAAGTGAAAAAACATATTCCGGGTTTCATTCCTGAAGTGGTTATCAGTACGAAAAAAATAAAAGACAAAATTGAAATCAGGATCAGGGATAATGGAACCGGGATCCCTGAACATGTGCGCGAAAAAATATTCAACCCGTTTTTCACGACCAAGCCTACCGGCCAGGGAACAGGATTGGGACTGTCGATGAGTTTCGACATTGTAACGCAGATCCACAAGGGTAAATTAGAGGTCAAATCCATGGAGGGAGAGTTTACAGAATTTATCATCACTATTCCCGAAAACCAATCCTGAAGACGCTAACCCGATTTTACATGAAGAAACTTTTGTTCTGTTTTTTGGCTAGTCTCCTGATCACTTCATCGGTCTGCAGCCAATCAATTTTTAAGATCAATCAATACAATATCTATTATAATAACGGACTGATGCCCATCATCACGCTATTCACCGATCATCAATTCAGTAAGAAACTTAGCATTTCCAGTTATTTTTATGTAAACGCCTATCAAAAAAATAGCTGGGGGGAAGGGTTGGTGGGAGTAACTTATACCCCGGTGCAAGGTGTTTCAGTAGGCTTCCTCGGCGGTTTGCAATCGAATGAAACGGAAATCTGGCGGGTTTCACCCATTATCATGCTCAGTAAAAACCGATTTTCCTTATTTGGCGCGTTTGAATTTGGCGGGAAACGATATCGGTGGGATGACATGGTTTTTTATTCTGTGAAAGCTTTTAAATTTGGAGCTGAATTGATCAGATATTATCAAATGTATGCTGCAGGCCCCCGTGTTGAATTCTCTTTCATAAAAAAACAGCCTGTAACCATTTTTTATAGTGGATTGTGGGATTGGACTTATGGCCGGTACGCATCAATGTTCGGAATTTATTCGACCTTTGGTGCGTTTAAAAACATTGCATCATTTGAGAAATAACCCACCTACATTGTCCCTGCCATCATCTGTACCGAATTCAGGAGAAAAATTAAAAACTATTTCAATATTTATCATTTGTTGTCTTTGTTTTGGACTAAAAATGTTTATTTCAGAAAAGTTATCTGATTAAAAAAAAATACTTAATTTCGCATAGTTCATTAACAGATTGTACAGACAAATCTTCAAACGACTTTATGAAAGCATTAACCCAAATCCATTCTGGCGTTGCACTGGTTGCCCTCTTCCTTGTAATCGCCCTCTCAAGTTGCAACAACGCAACAAATAATAATCAAAAGGCAAATGCTGCAGCAGCCGACACCATCAAAAAGGAGGTTACCCTGAGTCCCGAATTAAAAAACCTTCTTTCCTCCTTTCCTACTCCTTTCACTATAACCACAATGCTTGAAAAAGCCAAAGCCGGTTTTATTTTTGACATTACCAACCCACCGGCGAATGTTGGAAAATATACAACGGAAATGAGCAAATCACTGAACCTTGGGGTTTATAGTGCGGACCTTTGTTATTCTGCAACTTACAACCGTACTGATGAATCCAATAAATTTCTGGCATGTACCAATAAATTGGCTGACGAACTGGGTATTGCAGGCGTTTATGACCGGTTACTGCTTGATAAGATAAAAAAGTACAACAACAATAAAGATTCCCTGGTCGGCTTGATCAGTAAAGTTTTGTGGCAATCCAACGATTTCCTCTCCAAAAACAACCGTAACAAGGTTTCCGTGCTGATTGCTGCCGGTGGATTTGCTGAGGGGATTTACCTGGCAGCCGCGCTCGGTGAGATGGCAAAGGACAATACTAAAATTATGGCAGTCATTGCAGGCCTGAAAGATAATCACACGAAGCTGCTGACCATTCTTGAAGCTTATACATCCGATGAGAATATGAAACAGGTAGCTGATGAGATTGTAAAACTGAAGCCAATCTGGGCCAACTATAACATTGAAGCCGGAAAAAAAATCCCACAACAGAAATCTGTTGAGATCAGCAAACTGACTGAAAGCGTGAGACTGGCATTTGTAAAATAATCTTTAAATATCCAACCCACCCTGACAGTGAATAAGATTCTGTCATAGTGGTACCCGAAACCGCTTTTCCTGAAAGGCGGTTTTTTTTATACGGTGTGCGTACGCAACGCAAATATTGCGTAAGTTTGAGTTACTAAAATCCCACCACTATGTCTGAACCAATCCTGATGGCGTTGGTACAGCTTTTTGCCATCGTCGCTGCTTCTGTTAAACAACAGGTTTCCGATAACACCCGAAAAATCCTCGAATCCTATCTCCGCCAGCACCTCAATAACCAGGAACTTGATGAATACCTTAAGCTTTTTGACGAACTGGTGTTTTTTCATCAGCCGGATGAACCAGAAAAACAGGACGCCGATGTGTCAGAAAAGATTGAGTCCATCTGCTTTAAAATTCAGAAACAGCTTACCTCACTTGACCGTTTGATTGTTTTTATCAAATTCCTCGAATTCCTGGATGAACTGGCGAGGAACACAGATGGAACAGCGGTAGTGGAAAGCGACCTGGCTGGTAGATACATCCAGGTATTTAAAAAGGTTTTTAATCCACCGGAACAGGAATTTCGTGATCAGCGTGCTTTTATTGCCAATCCTTTTTCAGGGGATTTGCATAAGGAACACCTTCTGGTGATCGATTCCGGCGCCAGCACTGAACTCAGTCTATTCAAACACCTTCAACGTGAACATCTCGACGGACAAATTTTGATTCTCTACGTTCCATCGGTGAGAACGATGATCTGCCGGTATCTGGGGAAAGATGAGATGTATCTGAATGGTCACAATGTACCCCCTTTCCGGTCATTCGTTTTTACCAATGGTGCCATCCTGAAAAACCTTAAAATCAGTCCGATTTACTATGCCGATGTGGCCGCTCAATTCCTGCATTCAAAGGCGAAAGTTAAAATTGATTTTACAGCCCGGGAAATTGAATACCGCTTTAAGAACAGCACCAATGGCATCCACCCGTTTAGTTTTACAGCCAGTTCGGGCGAACTCATCGGCGTTATGGGCGGAAGTGGCGTTGGAAAATCGACCTTGCTCAATGTTCTGAATGGCACTCTGAAACTTAACAATGGGCAAATTCTGATCAATGGGTATGACCTGGACAAGGATAAGGAAAAACTGCAGGGGTTAATCGGCTTTGTGCCACAGGATGACCTGCTGATCGAAGAACTAACTGTTTTTCAGAATCTTTATTACAATGCCAAACTCTGCTTCCGGGATTTTACAGAGCAGAAACTGATCCGGTCGGTGATGCATATATTGATGGATATCGACCTGATTGGTATAAAGAACCTGACTGTTGGCGATCCGATCAATAAATACATCAGCGGGGGCCAGCGAAAACGGCTGAATATCGCGCTTGAACTGATTCGCGAACCTTCTGTTCTTTTTGCAGATGAACCCACCAGTGGGCTTTCCTCCATGGATTCGGAGATGGTGATGCTCCTGCTGAAAGAACAAACGCTGAAAGGAAGGCTGGTCATCGTCAACATTCATCAGCCTTCATCAGATATTTATAAGCTTTTTGACAAACTGCTGATTATGGACAAAGGTGGGTATCCTATCTATTATGGCAATCCCATCGATGCCCTCACCTATTTTAAATCGGTCAGCAGTCATGTGAATCCCGATGAAAGTGAATGTCAGACCTGTGGCTATGTAAACCCGGAGCAATTGCTGCAAATCACCGAAGCAAAAATTGTCAATGAATATGGACGGCTGACCGGCAACCGAAAAACCACACCCAAAGAGTGGTATGGGATGTTTAGAGAACATGTTCAAACGAAACTTGAACTCAGGGAGGAAAAAAGTGAAGTTCCAAAAAGCTATTTCAAAATCCCGGGAATATTAAAGCAATTCAGCATCTTTAGTATCAGGAACCTGCTGACCAAGGTCACCAATCGTCAGTACATGCTGATCAACCTGATTGAAGCCCCATTCCTTGCGGCCTTGCTGGCATACCTTACACGTTATAAGTTTGGAGAACAATATATTTTCAGCGACAACCGGAACCTGGTTCCCTATCTGTTCATGAGCGTTGTGGTTTCATTATTCCTTGGAATGATGGTCAGCGCTGAAGAGATTATTAAAGACCGGCGGATTCTTAAACGCGAAGCCTTCCTCCACCTGAGCAGATTCAGTTATCTCAACTCGAAAATCATCTTTCTCTTTTCTCTTTCTGCAGTTCAATCGTTGTTATATGTGCTGGCAGGGAACCTGATCCTTGGTATACATGGCATGACCCTCTCTTACTGGCTGATCCTGTTTGCCACCTCCTGTTTTGCCAACATCGTGGGATTAAACATTTCAGCCGGACTCAACTCGGTGGTGGCCATCTATATACTTATTCCGTTCATCCTGGTACCACAACTTCTGTTGAGTGGCACGATCGTTCCTTTCGACAACCTCAATCCCGACATTGCCTCGCAGGAGAATGTTCCGCTGGTCGGTAACCTGATGACCTCGCGCTGGACCTTTGAAGCCCTCGCCGTGGAGCAATTCAGCAACAATGAGTATGAAAAGATATTTTATCCATATGATAAAGAATTATCACGCTACTCCTATATTACGGCCTACGTGATTCCGACCCTTAAATCAGAGCTCGACGAATGCCAACACAATCTTTTTAAACACGCAGAGCCGAAAAAAACTGCCAGTTACATGACAATACTGAAAAACGAAATTCCCGCCTTACAGAAAGGGGTTGGTTTTGCTTCGTTCCCATACATGAATGGATTAACTGAGAAACTTTTGAATGATTCTATCGTTCAGAATACAAAATCATACCTCGACTCGTTAAGCAGGGTTTACTCTTCCCGGTTGAGTGCGGTGACGGCCAGGCGCGACATTGCCTACGAAAAACTCAGAACCCGGTTGGGTGATGATGGGGTATATCAGTTTAAACAAGCCTATTATAATGAAAACCTCGCCGACCTGATCATGAATAAAGGCGCTGAAAATAAGATTATTGCAGAAAAAGGGAAATTAATCCAAAAGAAAGACCCCATCTTCATGGAGCCGTCATCGCATGATGGAAGAGCCCATTTTTATGCTCCTGTAAAAATAATCGGATCATGGAAAATCAACACCTTCTGGTTCAACTTTTTCATTATTTGGCTGATGTCATTCATACTCTATTTAACCCTCCTGCATGATACTCTGCGTAAAACAATCGAGTTTTTCAAGCGGATAAAATTTGGAAAATCAGGGTGATCCATTCAGGATGTTATAAATCATAATATCAAGCCCTTTCATGCATGAAGTCAATAATATCGGGCCAATCTGAGGAACGGAATTACGAATTTTATTATTTTGAAATCAAGGGCACAAAATATTGTGCTCTTACGATAATTTCGCCATTTCGCTATTTTATTGTATTAGTTTCCCACTTAAAAGTAGCAACTCTGTTTCAGTTAGTTTTGCTTTGAATTCAGCGGTGATCAGCCTGGTGTCGGCATCCAGCAGATTATGTTGCACCTCCCTTAACTGAAGTGATGAAATTGAACCGATTGCGTAACTTTCCTTCGCAATTTCCATGTTTTTTTTCGCGAGCAGAAGGTTTTCCTGCTCAAACCCAATCATCTGAATTTGATTCCGGTAATCGTTATAGATTCCTGTAAGATATGCTTCAAGGCGGTTCTCTATCTGCTTAATTTCCAGGTCACCAGTTTGCACAGCGATCGCTGCATTTTTATACTGCCGGCTCAGATTAAGTCCATCAAAAAGCTTCAGGTTTAATGATAACCCAAATGAAGGGCCAAAGTTCCGGTTATATTGAATGAAATTTGCCTCAGTTTCAGAACGGTAATAGTTGTAATTGGCAAAAAAATCGAGTGTTGGCCATTGATTAGCCCGGGCGGTCTTTAATTCCAACTGCCCAACCTGTTTATTCCTGACGGCCAGAAGCACGTTTCGGTTTGCCGTTTTCATGGATAAACGAAGTGAATCGTACTGTAACATACCGGAAACCACAATCGTATCCTTCACTTCAAACGGGGTACTGACATCTCTCGATAACAGTTCATTCAGGGTAGTCTTCGAATTTTCAAACAAGGTTTTTTGATTAGATAAGGCAGCCACATCAGCATTCAGCTCAACCCTGGCTTTAAGATATTCCATTTCTGAACCGGTTCCTGTTTCAAAACGCATCTTTGCAAGTTCAAGCCGGAACTGGGAAATTTCAACCTGCTCCGCTAAAATCCGGTGCACCCTTTCCTGTTGTATGATATCATAATAATTTCCGATGATCTTCGCCACTGTATTCTCAATTGTGATCTTCGCACTCAGTTCACTCATCTCCTCAAGTTTTTTTAACTTGTCCCAGGTGATGAACATGTTTAATCCATCGAAGATTGTCCAGTTAATGCCGACCCCGGCCGTAATTAAATTGGAATGTGCGTCATGATTATCCAGTTCGGAGCCTGTGACAACTTTCACCTTGGCATCACTCAACTCATTACTATAAGCTAAACTGATTCCGGCAGATGGAAGCATCCCTGCATTTCCGGGCGATGTATTGTTGTGTGCTGCCTGCTGTGATTTTTGTGCCATGATGATGCCATAATTGTTCGATAACCCTATCGACACTGCCTTATCCAGGGATAATAATTCCTGGCTTTCAGCCCATCCGGTAAAAAAAAGTAACAGTAACCCGGTGAACGCAATTTTTTTCATCAGCTGATATCTTCTGTCATGATGGATTTCTTTTCAACGGTAATCTCGGTATAATCAATTTTACTGGTTGACGGATTTCCCGACAAATAAGAATACATGACGGGGATGATATAAAGAGTGAGGAATGTAGAAAAGAACAGTCCCCCAACAACTGCGATACCTAATGATTGCCTGCTTTCGGCCGAAGCGCCTAGTTTTAATGCGATGGGCAGAATCCCAAGAATCATGGCCGATGAAGTCATCAGGATCGGCCGGAAGCGTGAAATGGCTGCACGCTGGACCGCTTCAATTTTATCGAGTCCTGTCGCCTTACGTTGGTTTGCAAATTCCACGATTAGAATGCCGTTTTTGGTTACAAGGCCTATCAGCATGATGATCCCTATTTCACTGAAGATATTCAGGGTCTGGTTAAAATACCAAAGAGAAAACAGCGCTCCGGCAAGGGCCAGGGGTACAGTAAACAGGATAATCAACGGGTCAACAAAGCTCTCAAACTGGGCAGCCAGGATTAAAAAAATCAGTACTATGGCTAAAAGAAAAATATAGGCCAGACTGGATGAGCTTTCCCTGTAATCGCGCGATTGCCCGGCCAGTGCGGTGTTGAAGGTGGCTGGTAACAACTTTTTCGATACCCCGTCTAGCGCTTTGATCCCATCGCCCAGTGTTGCTCCCGGGGCAAGCCCGGCCGAGATTGTGGCGGAGATATAGCGGTTAAATGAAAAAATGGAGGCTGGGTTAATGGATTCCTCCATGTGTATCAGGTTGTCAATCAATATTAGTTCTCCCTTGTTATTGCGCACATACAGCGCCTTCAGTGCATCGGGACGGTCGCGATCTTGCCGCATCACCTGGCCAATGATCTCGTATTGCTTGCCATTCATGATAAAATATCCATACCGCTGGCCGCTCATGGCAAGTTGCATGGTTCGGGCAATTTCTTGTGTTGAAACATCCAGTAAGGCAGCCTTTTCACGGTCGATGGTTATCCGTAACTCAGGTTTGTTGATTTTAAAATTGGCATCAACAAACTGAAGGATCGGAATTTTTCTGGCTTCTTCAAGAAATTCTGGCAACTCCTTGTTTAAGCCTATCAGATCTGGCGCCTGGAGAACATATTGAAGGGGTTGCCCCGAAAAACGATCACCAATCGTTGGCGGTTCAAATGGAAAAGTGCGAATGCCCGTAATATTCTGCAAATCTTTCGACATTTTTCTAAAAATCTCATGCTGGCTCCGCGATCGCTTTTCCGGATCCAAAAGATAAACAATCTGTTGGGCCTTATTTGGATTTTCGATGGTTCCCATACTTGGTGAAATCCATGAAAAGGATACTGTAGCCTCAGGAAATGAATCCGCGATATAACTGTCGACCTGGGCCATGTAATTTGTCATAAATTCATAGGTAGATCCTTCAGGTGCAAGTGTTGGGATACGGATATTCGAACGGTCTTCAAGTGGCGCTAATTCAGAATGTAATGAGTGATATGTAAATCCAATAACAAATATTAACCCCACGAAGACCGGAAATACAAGCCATCTCCGGTTCATGAGACCTTTCAGGGAATACCGGTACCCTCTGTTCAGCGACAGAAAGAATGGTTCGGTTTTACTGATCAGCCAGTTTGTATTCAGATGTCTTTGCGTTTTCAGGATGCGTGAACACATCATGGGTGAAAGCGTCAGTGCCACAAAGGCAGAAATCAAAACAGATCCGGCAATAACAATGGCAAACTCTTTAAAAAGCCGTCCTATTAATCCTTGTAAAAACATAATTGGCAGGAATACGGCAGCAAGGGTAATGGTAGTTGAAATAACCGCGAAAAAGATCTCCTTCATCCCCTTTAAGGCAGCATCAGTGGGATGCAAACCCGCGTCGATTTTTGTATAAATATTTTCAAGCACCACGATGGCATCATCACAAACAAGACCGATAGCCAATACAATGGCCAGCAGGGAAAGTACATTGATCGAAAGCCCCATTAATGCCATGATAATAAATGATCCAATAATGGAAACAGGAATAGCCGCCACTGGTATGATGGTCGAGCGCCAGTCGCGAAGAAAAATGAAAATGATCAGGACTACAAGAATAAGCGACAGAATGATGGTTTGCTGAACCTCTTTGACAGCCCCACGTTCAAATTTGGTAAAGTCGTACCCTATTCTGACATCATAATCCGGCGGGATCTCCTTCCTGAGATTTTCCAACCGCTTGTAAAACTCATTGGCAATGGCCACATTGTTTGCGCCCGTTTGAGGGACAACCCCAATGATGATCACCGGCAAGAGCTCCATCAATACGGTGGAGCGGTCATTCTCGGGATAAAGTTCAGCAGTGCCGATATCAGAAAGGCGGACAATGTTTCCACCCTCCTGCTTTATAATCACATCGTTAAATTGTTCCGGCGACTGCATCAATCCAAGAGTCCGGATCGTCAGTTCAGTCAGGTCACCCTCCACCCGGCCTGAAGGAAGTTCAATATTTTCGCGGTTGACTGCCCGTTCAACATCCACTGAGGTGATACCGTTGGCTGCCATTTTATTGGGATCGAGCCAGAGCCGCATGGAGTATTTCTTTTCTCCGAAAATTTTAATGTCCCCAACCCCGGGAATTGTTTGAAGGCGCTCTTTAATCTTATTTTCAACCAGGTCGTTAACCTCCATGATGTTTCGTTTGTAACTCCGAACAATGATAAAAATGATCGCATTGGCATTGGCGCTCAGTTTCTCTACGATCGGTGGATCCACATCCTTTGGCAATAATTTTATAGCCTTCGAAACACGGTCACGTACGTCGTTTGCGGCTGATTCCATCTCCTTTCCCAGGTTGAATTCAACTGTAATCAGGCTTGATTGATCCGTTGAAACCGACGACAACGTCCTGATTCCCTCAATCCCATTGATAGCATCTTCCAATGGTTCCGTGATCTGGGCCTGGATAATCTCAGGGTTTGCCCCCGAATAGGTCGTCGTTACCGTCACCACTGGCGGGTCCATCTCCGGATACTCCCTGATTCCAAGATAATAAAACCCTACGAACCCAAAGATGAGAATCAGGATGGTAAATACCATGGCAAGAACCGGCTTTTTTATACTCAGTTCGGATAAGCTCATCTTAGTTTATTTTGGTTACTTTTAGTGGTGACTCCTTTTTAACCCGGAGCAAGTTGGTCAGGACAAGTGTATCTCCAACCTTTATTCCCTCAAGTATCTGGATATAATCACGACTTCTTACCCCGGTCTTAACCATCATGGGTTGGGCTAACCCTTCCCGTTTCACAAAAACACTGTACCCCTTGATGGATGGGATCAATGCAGAGGTTGGTATATACAGCCTTTTACTTAATTGCCCCAAGGTAAGCGTAACTTTGACAGATGTGCCAGCTACTAATTTTTCATCGCCATTCGCGGCGACCGCCCTCACAAGAAGCGTCCGTGTCCTGACATCCACGGCAGGTTCGATGGCTTCGACCACTGCGGCCACATTATCGTTTAAATAATCGGTGCAGAAACTGATCGTTGATCCAACATGTATATCCCGGGCATACCGCTCCGGTATTGAAAAATCTATTTTAACCCTGCTGATATCTACCAAATTGGCCAAAACGAGCCCCGGATTCACCAGGGTGCCTTCGCTCACATTCCTCAAACCGATTTTCCCCGCAAATGGAGCACGGATCTCCGTTTTTGCCAGGTCAACCTTCAGTATCTCAATTTCTGCCAAGAGGGTCTGATGCAGGTTTGATACCTCATCATAGCGTTCCTGGCTGATTCCTCCCTTTAATAGCAGAACTTTTTCCCTGGATTCATTCGCTTCGGCCAGTTTCACCTCAATAATTAACTTGTTGATTTTTGCATTGATATCGGCATCATCCAGTTTAAACAGCAATTGATCTTTTGCAACATATGCGCCTTCCTTAAGAAATATCGAAGTAATTTTCCGGTTGATCTCGCTCACGATTTCAACCTGCTCATTGGCACTAATCGTTCCGACCGTTTCAAGTTGATAGTTAACTAGAGTATCTTTTGTGATAAAGCATTCGACAGGGACTATCGGATTAGTATTGGATAAGTTAACATACTCTTTTTTGCCAGAGATGACACATGTTCTTAAAAGAGCAAGAATGACCACTACTATTATAAGGCATCCCAGAATAAAGAGTGTTCGCTTCATGTGTAAATACTTTAAAATTTTAGTGATACCATAAACTGGTCGTGCGGAAGTATCGGGCCATAGGCTCTGGAAAATCCAAAGGAGAGGGTTGATTTGAGCAAAGAGAATAAAACAAGTTCCAAATCAAGCTGAACCCCGGATGAAAAGAAATTCAGCTGAGGTTGGTCGTTGGCAATATTGGTAAAAAGACCCTGACCGAACAACGTAAACCGGGCATAGGTTGAATAAAAGCTCTTCATCCCGAAACGTTTGAAACGAATGGGTTTAAAATTAACCTCGGCCGAAATTTTCCCATAGTTTAGTGCTGAAATTTCATCGATCTCAACACCTGGAAAACTTGACATTTCCCGGTATTGCTGCGCCGAACGATAATCAAGATAGTTATTCCCAAATCCTCCAAAGTAAAAATAGGAATTTGTCTTATTCGATTCTCCAAACGATTGCCCGATCGATGTTCTGAACCACAATGAAGAGTTCCGTAATGGAAGTAAAAATCCAAGGTCAAAATTGTTAATCAGTTGCGGATAAAAGGTCTTCTTTGCGAAACTGGTATAGGCAAACACATTCCAGTCAAAGCCTTGTTCCGGTTCAATGGCGCCAAGTGATTTTCGTAAGTAACTCTTATGAAAATTGAGGGTCCCGACGTATAAATTACGGTAATCGGAGGCAATATTCTGGTAAAACGGTAAGGTCTCCAGATCGCCATAAGCAGTGAGTTTGATATAAAAATCGGTTTTTTCGGGTGAAAAACGGTTAATCAGTTTATAATACTTTGCTGAAAAGGAGTAGCCAGCCCTGCTGAATTTGGTTGGGCCAAACAGGTCATAAAAATCAGCATAATTGTAATTTCCTGCGAAGGACCAGTTCCAGTAGTTGTATTCCGCTGAAAAATGAATAGTCTGTTTGAGCGGCAAGTTGGGTTGAGGTGAAAAAGAGAGTTTGAGCGTGAGCGAATTCAGACCCATCGGGTCCATGAAATTGAGCCGGTACCCGGCAGCAATATAATCTTTATATCCCTGGAGTATGGGATATACGCTGGCCAGTCTGAGTTCATGGATCGGACGATAACGCTTCTCGGAAACCTTCAGCGAGTCAAGATTTATTTTCGATGGAGGGGGTAATGTCCAGCTTTCAATATCCAAATTCTTCTTATAAATCTGTTGGCCGAGGAATTTAATAGGAGACACATCGGCCAACGTATCAATTTTCATCATTCCGGCCACCATGCCTTTATGGGTGTATTCAAACATCAGCATTGAATCGGCCGAAACCGGTAAAGGCCTGAAAAAGCCGTTTTCGGCATTGGTAAGGATCTGTGCTTTATGTGTATCGATTGAGATGCGGAAAATATTTGAAACCCCTGTATAATAAGAAGTTCCATAGAGATATTTTCCATCCGGTGAAAAAACGAAATTGGCAGCCGGGTTATCTTCAAATTCGTATAATTCCTGGTAATCTGTTTTTCCGGCAAGCAGGTCAGCAATGCGGAATAAAACCAGTCTCTGCCTCCCTCTTACATCCGAAAGCGTAGCAGAAAGTAAACTCCCATCTGATGAAATGGCGGGATCCGACAGATCCTTGCCAAATGGAAGGGTAAACATCGTTTGGTACTTCTTATATGGAGGTACGAACCGTACAAGGTTCGACCGCCCGCTCATGCTCTGAATACCCCAAAGCGTATGGTTTTTGGGATCAAAAACCAGATTTCCGCAACGGCTGTATTTGATAAGATTCTGCGTTTTGCCTGTTTTCACATCGATTGATTGAAGCCCGCGCCAATCGTTATTATGTGTTGAAATGAAAATCGTTTTTGATGAATCGTCATAGGCCATACTGGTCACATAAAACAGGCCTGGACTGGGCACTGGGGCAATCCTTTTCATCTTACCCGTAACAATATCAATGCTTGCAATGTGAGCCAGTTTGCCAGGATAATTAATGGCAACCAATATGTTATGTGATGCCGGATCATAATACTGGCGCGAAACAGATCCCAGGGGCTCCTTCGTAATATTCCGGTAATTCGTTAATGGATATTTGCTGATCTCCTTTAAATTCTTCTTTTGAAATTCGTGCTCCCACTTGATCCATTGATCCCATTCATGCTGAATCGGAATTCCATATACATGTTTAAACTGGGAAGCATAAAAGCGTCTGCTTGTATCGGTTCTCGCATAAAAATTCTTCAGTTTCGGGATACCATATTTATATGCAAGGTAGCTTACGAACCGTGTACCGTAAAGATAGGAATTCACACCCACCTGGAAATCGATCGTTGTACCTTCTGTTTCAAGTCCGATCACATTATAGAAAAATGCACTGTCGTGCACCATCGTGCGGAATACCATTTCATCGTATCCACCCATTACACGACCAACACCACCCGACATCCAGGTTTCCATGAAAACTGCGATCCCTTCGTGATACCACCTGGGAGAGTACCAACGGGGTGTGGTAAAATAACTGTAAACCATTGAAAACGGATCTCGGTTATCAGCCATCACCTTGCCTCCGAAAATTGTTCTCAGAATTTTATCGGATTTCGATGCTTTGTCGCACATTACCTGGTGCGTGAGTTCATGGCTCATCAACCACTGCATCCGTTCATTGGAAGGGACAACCGAAAAGGTGTATTCAAAAGGCGAAATGCCAATGTTCAGAAAGTTCCAGGGGATTACCATGGTTCCACCATTTCCGATGTCGGAAAAATCGTTGAACAGGATGTTGGTTTCTCCGCTTGGCGTATAATCCCAGAATCGCTTATGGAAAGCCAGTGCATTCTCGAATGACCGCACGGTATGCGGAACGAGGTAGGAAGTGTTTTTATCCAGAAAAACCAGCCTTACATTTTTTGTTTCAAATTTCTGGATGTTGATTTTTTTCTGAGTCTGAGCAGAAAGAAAAAAAGGAACAGACAGTAACACAAAGATCGAAACAACCAGAAAAAAAGGATGTGTGATACGGATATATCTTAACATGGTAGCGAAAATCAGTATCGTCGTGCCAAATTTAAACAAAAATGAAACCTACACTACATTCGCAATAAAAAACACATCCACGGAGACATCACAATAAATTCCTGCAATTATAATCATAAAGCCGTCAATTGACTCTGACTTCGGAAGTCCGTGCCTATTTGCCTATTATATGCCGCCAAAGGCTGATCAGATCACACACTACCTTGACTATTGGCTTGACCTCAAGCAAATGGAAGGTTTTGTAAAGAGCAGGAAAAACAATGGATGGATGGAGTCCGGCCGGGATCAATCATTCGCCGGCGGTGTTGGATCCGGAATATATTTCATTGGATCGATTCCAAAGGGTCAGGTGGAAATTTTTTTTCTCTTTTATTGTCCCTGTGGAATGACATTCAATCCCATACTACCAAGCTGACCCACCATATTTATAAAGTCTGAGCTGTAGACGACATTAAGTCCCTGCTGGTTGCTGAGAATCTGATTCAACTGAGCGCTCGATAACGCTATTCCCAAATTACTCTGATTTGAGCTATAAACGCTTTTCAAATCGATGTTCGATTGATAAAGGTTAAGTCCATGGGATGAAAAAACGGCTACACCGGCAATGGCTCCCAGTGAAACGGAGCCTTGTAATATGGCTGTGATCTGGGAAGAGGACAAAACGTTTTGAAGATCTGTTTTATTTCCCACCTGGAATTGCAGGTTGGCTTTATCGTATACCATTACACTACCTACGATGTTGCCAAGGTCCTGTTTTGATTTTACAGTCTGTCCCAGTTGCTGAGCCTGGATAATTTTCCCAAGTTGGACATTGGAGCCAAATCCCATCTCCGTACTCCCTATATAATTTCCAAGGTTTCCCTGGCTCATAACGACATTTAAACTGTTCTGGCTCGAGAGGTTCAGTTGTTCTTTGCTGAGAACAATATTTAATGCCGATTGAGAAGAAAGTGCGTAGCCAATCAGTTGGGCGCATAAGGGTTTATCCTGGAGCAATCCGGAAAGTTGGACACCCTGGAGCAGCAACTGGTCGCGGATTGATTTCAGACTGATTAACTCGGTTTTTTTCGTTTTCAGTGTTTTGTCCGACAGCATGAAATTGTCCATGCTCCTGAGTGCCAGGTTAAGAACGGAATCTTTTTCATTCAGGTTGTTTACGTAAATTCCGAAATCACGGAGGTTCTTTTCCACATCGGCTGATTCATCCGAGTTATCCTTTAAATAGAAAGCTGTAAGCACCCGGATTGTGGTGGCCAGGGTTTTATTGTTATTCCTGATAAAATCGGAAAAATCTTGCAAGGCCGATACTGATGCACACTTGTTGGGGTCAGTGCAAATTCCCTTCGATCTATATTTGTCGACACAGGAATCAATATTATTACTCAGATTCTGGGTAAAAACCGAAAAATAAATCAGCCCCTGGATCATATTTTTTAATTTACCTGTATCGGCAACCAATTCGCTCCGAAGCAAAATATCTTTTTCGGTCATCTGCTGTTTATGGTATTTCTCAGCCTTACCAAAGGTTCCCGAAGTCAATCCTTTGAATAATGTAGGGTAAAATAATGAAATCCCTACGATCAGGATAGCAATAATCACCACAACGCTGATGATCACCTTGACTTGCTTTTTCATATCTTTATTTGTTGATGTTTCTATTCTTTGTTGACTTGTACCGAATTATGATATACCGATAAATCGTTCTGATAAATTTTAAAGTCGATGTTATGTGACAAACTGTTTTTATTGTAAAGCTGTATAATAAATTTATTGTCGCCTATATTATTGATCTGAATTAAGTTGGCAGCAACCACGGCAGAGGATTGATCATTCACGCTGACATTCTGCACGTTTAATACTTTAAAGTCATTATAATCGAATTCGATGATTGATTTAACCAGATTAAGCGAAGAAATATCCACTCTTATTTCAACTATTTTCGTGGAATAGCGTACGTTGCACACGGCCTTTGTCAGGGGATCTTCATATTGTAAAACATCGGCCACTTTCATGTTATCAAATGAACGGGAATCGTAGAAAGTTCCCTTCATATCTTTGGTTGGGGCATTGGCTTTTTTAAAATCAACCTTTAAGAAACTGAAAATTATAATTCCCACGAAAACACCCAATACGAAGCTAAAACCTAATCTGACAGCAGGCCGTGACCAAAAGCTTCGCACTATTAAAAATCCCGCTGTTTTCGGTGGCTGCTTATAGGTTTCCATATTTATCCTTTTTAATATTTCCTGTTTTAAATCGATATCAACAAAGGCTTTTTGCTCTTTATTCATCTGAATTTTTATCAATTCCCATTCTTTGGATAATTGAGCAGCTTCCGGATGGTCAGACAGGTAGTCCTCAATTTCACACTGATCTGCCTTAGTTAACTCGCCATCCAGGTTCCTGTAAATCTTTTCGATGATTTCTTTTTCAGTCATTTTCAAAAAATCCATTTGCAATCAATCCTTTTCGCAATTGTTCCCTGGCAATAAATAATCTGGAACGAACTTTTTTAACCGGAATACGCGTGGCTTCAGTAATCTCTTCATAGGATAACCCGCAATAATATTTCAACAAAACCAATACCCTGTAATCTGCATTCATTTTGCGCAGTTCACGATGAAGTAAATTGTTTTTTGCTTCTGCAGCCATGGTTTCTGACTCTCCGAAATCAATCGGGTCAATCTTCCCAAGGCTTTCTGTCATCGGGTTTTTCCTGTTCCAGTTGATCGCTTCATTCACTGCGATCCGGTAAATCCAACTGAAAAACCGAAATCTGAAATCGAATCCACCCATTTTTTCGAACGCTTTTACAAATACATCCTGAGTGAGATCTTTGGCCGTTTCAAAATTGCTAACCATTCGTAACATCATGTTTAAGATCGTTTTCTGGTAACGATCAATCAGCACCTCGAAGGAGGACATGTTGCCATGAATCACTTCATAAACAAGCTCATTATCGTCCTTCATTATCATAAATACAATAAAAATGGAAAAAGTTGGTGAAAGGTACTAAAAAATTATTAAAAAGATCCGCTAAATTTTTTCAAGCAGATAAAGCTTCCAGAGATCTTTCCGGTTCATCCGCAACACTGGGGTAATGGCAAGGTATCCACCGCGACCAATGCTTTTCTTCAGGGCTTTCAACTCCCTGAGTTTAACCGGTAAATCAGGATCTGATGGAACTGCCATGTCATTTTCCTTCAGCATCATCATGCTTTTGGCCTTCATCGAAAGTTCAAGGTACAAACTGATGAAACAATACATATCCAGCACCACCTCCCCCGGGAAATGTGCCTTCAGGGAAACCAGAAAACGACCTGTTTTTGTTTGAGAAAATTGCCCTTTTCTGATCATCCTAAGCATACCGACTTCAGAATCAAACTCTAACTCGAGCCATTGGCGGATCGATTTCTCGTTTGAATTAAAGATTAAAATAAAGGACAGAGGTACCACCAGGATGATTATCACAGTTGAGACCAGCGGGGAGACAAGGAACTGGTTAAAAATTCCATGGATTACTATGGCTGCCAGTACGCCCGATCCCGTTGCCACCCCAAGGTTTGATTGCCTGTTCAGTGCGCTCATGCATAGAATGCCAAATATAGCTGTCGTTCCGCCGTGCATAATTGCTGTTCCAAACCCACGGGTGATCCAGATCATAAGGTTATTTTCATCCCCGGCATATTGTGATAGATAAAATAAATTTTCTGCAAAGGAAAAAGCCGCCCCGATCGAAAAACCATAGATTGCTCCATCAATCATGAATCCTATTTTATTTCTTTTTATCAGGAGCCATAACATGCCACATTTTAGCAATTCTTCAACGAAGGGTGCGATAAAACCGGAATAGGAATCAAAACTGACTCCCAGATGATTCATCAGATAGGTGTTAAGAAAAAAACTGATCCCCGAACTCACCAAACCCCATGTAAGGCAAATCATGAGCAGAGTTTTACTTACCAGTTTAAGGCTGTCGAGGTATAAAAGCATGACTAGGAAAAGAAATACGGGAATCAGGCTGACAAATACCTTTATAACCATGGATTTCACTTGTTTTATTAGTTACACCGGAAACTGGGTTTATATTGTCGGGTAATTTTATCTGTTTTGGTCATCACCAGCAGGAGATTATCATCCTATATCCCGAAATCCGAAATCCCTCAAACTCACTGCACATCAATCACCCTGAACGACGTGCTCACCGGCACTCCTCTGAAATTTTCAATGAAACGTTCAGATACCCGCGACAGGCATCCTGTATCCATTGGCAATCCCATATTTATCGTATCATTGATCACTTTCACATAGAACTTCTCACTGAGCACGATCCTGTTTTCAATGCTCTTGGTCATAAGCCGGGCCGTAAGATCAACATCGCTGCCATAATAATCATCGGCACCTTCGAAAAAGGTGATGTTGTATACCTCCGTACAATAATGGATTGCTACCTTGCAGCTAAGATAAAGGTCCTGGTCGGGATGGTTTTTAATAAGAAACAGCCCTGCATAGATATCTTCGAGCAAGGCAAAACAAGTATTGTTCGAAGATTTCTTTTGCAAAACTTCATCAGGAATAAAGAGCATCATCTCATCCCCGATACCCTTGACAATATGTTGCTGAAAATGATTGGTATATAAAAGACTGTTGAAAGTATTGTTCAGCTTCCTACCCCAATTTTTCAGACCACCCTGGTATTTTATATCGGTCGAGCGGTTGATATCCATAAAGAAACATATCCCCGGGCAACGCGGAATTTGTTCCAATGCCCGCACCATTTCCTCAGAGTTCGGATCAGTGTAATGAATGTAATGAGCCATCAGAATACCTTTAAGGCATCCTCTCTGGATAAATGAATCTCAAAAATGCTCGTAAATCCCGATATTTCGAAGATTTCATGAATATTCTCCTGTAAACAGCACAATACAAACTTCCCTTTCATCTGGGTAATCTTTTTCAAGGCCATCAGAAGAATACGCAAACCACTGCTGCTGATATAGTCCATTTTAGAACAATCAACCAGAATTTTATCATGATGGCTGTCGATCAACTCCATGAGTTTTCTTTCCAACATGCTGTAACTTGTCGTATCAAGCCGGCCTGTTATGCCAATGATCACGCACTGATCTGTTTCCTGTTCTTTGATTTCCATATGATTAATCTTTGGTTTTAGGTTAAAAATTCTTCATTAAAATTACGATATTTTTATCAACTGTCCGTTTATAATCCACGCTGTTCATCAATTCCCTGACGAAATGGATACCCAGGCCGCCAATCTGGCGATCCTCAATTGATTTATCTAAAGTACTGTTCATGTTTTTCTCCAGCAGGTTAAAAGGTTTGCCATCATCCTCAAGGCATATCTTTAGGTGATGCTCATCAATCAGCACGAAATCAAGGATGATATTGTGCTCCATCTTATCGTCATAGGCGTAGAAAACCACATTGGTAAACAACTCCTCCAACACGAGGTTGATCTCCATCACGATCTCTGTGGGAATGTTCCATTTTACAGACAATTCTTCCACATTGATTGCAAGTTTCTCAAGTTCTTTAATCTGGTTCTTAAGAATTAATTGAAAAGTTTGCATGGGTTTGTCTGTAGTTGATGGACAATGAGTGCCTCAATTGACCAGTATTTTATTTTTCTTGTCAAATGTACTGAAAAACGATTAATTTTTTTAATTTCATCCCTGCTTCATAATCAAAATAACTTTCGTACTTTGGGTCTCATGAAACTTTAACAACGAATAAATATCACAATCATTAACATATAGCCCATGGTAACTTTCAATGTTAGTCCTGACGAAAAAGAATTTACAGCAACTTTTATCGGGCGACTCGACACCCTCGCTGTTCAGAAACTGGATGAAATAATCAAGATCAACCTTCCGGTAAAAAAGGGAACTTCATCTATGAAGATCATCTTTGACCTGAAGGATGTCGACTATATTTCATCTTCATTCATTCGGGTTTGTGTAAACGTTGCGAAACAAGCCGGACCTGGACAGTTTTCAGTTGTTCATTGTCAGCCCTTTATCATGAAAACATTTAAACTTTCGGGGCTGGATGAGATCCTGAATGTTTCGTAGATCGGGTTTGTGACTTTTTTCGGGTCTTTGTCTCGTCCTGGCCCGGCAGTGAGAATTCCGAAACCAGAGCCAATCATTGCTGATGGTCGAAAAACGGTGTCAAAAATGACACAACATTTCTGGCAAGAAATTCTTTATTGTACCCTCCCTCCATCACGATCAGGGTGGGAATTTTCAATTCGGTGATCAGATATTCTGCAAGGCGAGGGTATATTTTTGCAGATAAGCTGAAATTACCGAGCTGGTCTTTCTCGAATGTATCAACGCCAAAGGATATTACAAGATAGCTTGCCCTGAAATGTCGTAATGCGGAGACCGCATCACAGAATACCTTAAAATAAAATTTGTCGGTAATTCCTGGAGGTAGCGGGAAATTGATGTTTTTAGAAGTGTTTTCCGATACAAATCCTGTCAGATAGGGATAAGAATAATCGGGATCTCCGTGTATAGAGATGAACAGTATATTTTCAAGGTGCTGAACAATATCCTGGGTGCCGTTGCCATGATGGAAATCAAGATCGAGAATACCAACTTTCACACTTCCATTACCATTCAGTTCTCCCGTATCCTGCAGGTATTTAGTTGCCAGTGCTGCATTGTTAACAAAGCAATACCCGCCGGCATAATCAAATCCTGCATGATGTCCGGGAGGACGGCACAGGGAAAACACCCGGGATTGGCCCAGCAGGAGGTGTTTTGCTCCGGTAAGCGCTGTAAATCCTGAAAATCTGACGGCTTCCCAGGTGCCCTTGACAATCATGGTAGAGCTGTCTGTCATATAAAACCCGGCTTTCCCTACCGGGCTTTTCATGGGTGGATGTTCCCGTAGCTTTCCGATTGCAAAAAATTCCGGCATAATACCTTCAGCCCATAATCCTGCAGTAATCCATTCTTCATAAGCTGTTTTAAGGTATTCAAGGTATTCTGATGAATGAACCTTATAAAAATGACCAAGATCGAATTGTTCTGCTCTTAAAAGTTCCACCTCCTTAACATCCAGAAGAAACTCATAGATAAGTTCAGCCCTTTCGGGTGACTCACCATATGCCACAACCTGGTTTGAGATGAATTCCTTGGGAGGATTATGCAGGATATGATGCGGGGAATAGACGACAATCATGGTTTCTGCTGAATTTAGCTGATGATGTTCGGGTCGCGTTCCCTGATATAGGTCAGCAATTCTTTAGCAACATCACTGACCAGGAGAATTTTACTGTAGTCAAGATCCACATTGTTCAGGTACTGCAGCACCAGAGCATCTCCGATGCGGGATTCGGGCAATATTCCGGCAAAGAAAAAACCCAGTTTTTCAAACTCTGCTGTGAGCCAGTATGTCAACGGATCTTCTAATTTCAGGAAAAGGTTGATCGCCGAGATTTGCTTGACGCAAAAACCCTGCAGAATTTTACGTAGCTGAAGTTTGACATCAGATCCATAGCTGGCAACAAAGATCTCGGCACAACCCTCTAATTCATTTACTCCTGTTTTGATAATTGCCGCTGGTCTATCATATATGAAGGAATCTGCCGAAGGGACCATAAAGTTAGGCGTTGAGCCCAGGTTTTGATATAGTCTTGAAATCATCACTTTATGATGTTCCGGGGCAAAAAGATTATACTGAACCGGAGGCATCATATATCTGAAGCCAAGGGCCACGCTGATCCGTTGCGAGGTGTCATCCGTGATGCCTTTAAATTTCCAGGAACCAGGACTTGTGGCAAGCATGATCCCGCAATCTTTGATCTGGAATTTGATCATTGATTTTTGCGTAAAAATATGGTTGGTAACCGCATAGGCATATATCCCCCTGAGCTCGCGCTTTTTGGGAACCTGGAACAAATAATCCACCAATTTATTTAATGCTCCTTGTCCACGGTATTCAACATTAACGAAAACAAAAGTCAACTCAGCAATCGTATCTTCGGGATATTGATACAGAAGAGCCCCATGTCCCATGAAAACATTATCTTTTGTCACGGCAACAGCGGAGATCATCTCGGATGTCCTGTTCATCTCAACCAGACGTTCAGGATAATAAATATGATCATCAAAAAAAGTATATCCATGGGTTTTATAAGCACAACGGGATACTTCAATAGCTTCATGTTCATCTAATCCCCTTACAATGTATTCGATCTTTTCGGTGATGATGATACCCGGAGATTGCTTTTCCGAAGTAATTTCTTGCCGATTTTTATGTTCATGATTATCAGCGACATATTTGATCATGACCGTCTCTTTTCCCTGTGTCCCGAGATTGTGAAACGAAAGCTCATCCATCATTTTCTGAATGAGATAAATTCCCAGTCCGGATGTGGACAGGTCATCGAGGTTTTTCGTCAATTCATATTTTTTAACCCGCTCAGGATCAAATGGGATACCCATTTCTTTAAGAACGATTTTTATTCCGCCCGGGATTTTCTCACAGATTACATCGAATGTGGGATTCTCCTCATCGCTGGCGTGAATCATGACATTCGAGACGGATTCCTCAATGGCAATATCGATTTGATCAAGCTGATTCCCGGAAAAACCGATCACTTTAGCTATTTCCCTGACAAATAACTGAACTATGAAAGAATAACTCAGTTTGTTGGGAAAGGTCATTTTGATTGATTCGTTGGTTTCCATAAGTAGAGGGTTATTATGAGTTTGCAATTTTACATATGACAATCTGTGGAAATCACATTAAAAACCTGAACAAAATTAGCATCATACAAATATATATTTATTTGACCGAATTATTTCGTGGCATATACAATCTATTCGTTTCAATAAAATAATGTATTTGGGAATCAAATTCAGGAATTTATCCAGGTTACCCATCGGTTCAGGACAATGTTAATTATACTGCATCTTAATAAAATTAATAAAAATGCAAAGCATTTTTCTTATAGATGCAGTGATGCCGATAGGAACAGTAGCTAAGATTTTGCAAACTTGTTCTGTATTGGTATAATTTCATTACTTTTGATGGAGGCTTTGGTTTTCATAGTTCCTGGATTTTTTGTCAGATACTAATCTGAAGTAATGGTTATCAACGCCTTAACCATATGTTATTTACCGGAATGGTGTGACAACCCGGGATATGTTCAATTTTCTCAGTCAGACCGGGCATTAATGCTCAAATTGTAGGGTCTGTTTAGTACATTTGATCCTTTCTGTTTTTGATTACAGACTCTAAAATGTATTGATCATGGAGATTATCACTGATGAGAAAATCCGTTGCGTTAAACCTATAGGCAGGCTGGATGTCAATAGCAGCAATGACCTTGATCTTGCCCTGATGGCTTTGCCCGAAAATGGTCAGGATATCATTATTGACTTGTCGGAATGTCCATATTTGTCAAGTGCAGGAATAAGGATATTGTTAAAAACCAAAAAGAAATTACAATCCGGTCAAAACGAACTTTTCGTGACCGGTGTCGTTCCGGAGGTGTTTCATGTGCTTGAGATAGCAGGTCTGCACCGCATTTTACACTTCGAGGCCAATGTGAAAACTGCTTTGACCGTCATTCAATCCGGCAGGAAAAATAAAACTGACAGCACAGAGATTGCCGTCGGTCATCATCATTTGGTCTATCAGCCAACAGGAGGAGACAAAATAACAGGACAACTCTGTCTGGCAACAGAGATAGTGAGTTATCATGAACTTGGTTATTCTATTGGCTTTGGATCATTCTCCAGTCCCATAGCGACCGATACAGATTGTTCCGATTTCTTTGCTGTTCTTGAAAATTGTGCCGGTTTTATACCACTAAATCAATCCACGGATCCTGACTTCAGAATTACTTCCGATCCTTTAAAGACCGGCTTATCGGTTTGTGAAGCCCTGTCATTCGGACAACACCCGACGGGTTCAATGAAATCAACCACACCTGGAAAATTGACATTCGGTCAGCTTGACGACGCTATCAATCATTTGAGGGAAGATACATTTTCAAAAAGTTCTGTCATACTACTGGTTGTGGTAAACTTCGATAGCAACGAACCTTCACTGAGTCTTGTGTTGACAAATAATGCTGATTTGGCAGGTACTGTCAAGGATAACGGAATGAATCATTTCCAACATCTACTGTCAGAAAATGCCGGAAAGAAGAATTTCATCGGAATGACTTTTGTACTTTCTGAATTGAATCTTTCTGCACAGGGAGATTCATTCAATGACATCGTCCAGCAGCAATTGACTTTTGAAAACATCATGGCCGTTGAGCCTTTAAATTTGGGCAAGTTCCTCGAAAACCCTGTCGTTTGGCTATTTCATGCCGAAAAATTCGTCGACGGCAAAACGAAAAGGTTAACCATTGAGACAAAACCCGGATTTGTTTTCGAATCGCACAAAGCATTTCTGGCCAGACTGCTCTATACCGATTCGTCAAAGTTACTGGTCGATCCCTTGCATGGAGGATATTCGGCACAAACCTTTCAAGTTACCTCATTCGACCATGAAGGCCGGAAGATGAGACCTACCGTTCTCAAGATCGCGAATCGTAACTTGATCACCAGGGAATCGGAAAGATGCAAACAATTTGCTCTTCCCTACATTTTTAACAATAGCGCGGTAGTACTGGGGGCAGAATACTATGGCGAAACAGGAGCGCTTCGTTATAATTTCGTTGGCATAGGGGGTGAATCGAGCCAATTGAAATGGTTGACTCATTATTACCTCCAGTCGGACATTTCTTTCCTTGAACCGCTTTTCGATAAAGTTTTTCTGCAAATCCTGAAACCGTGGTATGGCCAGCCAGTAATGAAAACCATCTTCCCGTTCAGAGACCATGACCCGACTTTTACGTTTTTTCCCCATATCTACCAAACAGTCAACGACCTGTTTTCCATCTCGACAGATAAAAAATACATTGTTATCCCGGAAGAGAGCCGACCTGTCCTGAACCCTTATTGGTTTCTGAAACATGAATTTGCAAGACGCCGTGACTGGGGCATAGAATATTTCACAGGAATTTGCCATGGTGACCTGAATATGCAGAATATTCTGCTGGATGAAAACATGAACGTCTATCTCATCGATTTCTCTGAAACAAAACCCAGGTCGGTCATCTCCGACTTTGCCCGTCTCGAAGCCATTTTCCTGATCGATAATGCGCCATTGGAAAATGAGTCCGACATGGTTGATTATCTTAATTTCATTTACGGATTTTACAAAAGTGACAATTTAGGTGACATCCCGGAAATCGACTATACCGGAAAGCACCGCGGGAAAGTGAGTAAAAATGCCGCACTTGCGTTAAAAATGAGGAAATATGCCCTTGACAGCGCCAAAGGCAACCCCAATCCTGTACCATATTATATAGCCCTGCTTGAATGGGTATTGCCTGTTGTTTGCTATACTCTGCCTGTCCCTCAGCGGCGTCTGTCGATGATTGTATCATCCATCCTGTGCGAAAAAGTGATGGCAGCTGAATAATTGGGTTAATTGGAAAAAACGCCCTAAATATTCAATCTCCGCCAATGTAAATCAATGAGATTAAAATTTTTCAAACATCATGCAAAAAAATTTCAAAGTCGAATTGATATCGAGAGCGAAGCGAATCGGAATCTACTCGTTATAGTTGGACCAGTGTTGGCCTGTCAGTTTGGTTACTGATACCATAGTCACGTTTCTGAACATCATCATCGCCATGGCAGGCCTGGGGCTTGTTATTGTAAATGCCCTGAGTGAATCTTCCCGGGGATTATTCATGATTGCTTCAACCATTCCTATCGCTGTTTTCATGGTTGTTTGGATTTATTTTCTTGGTCATGCAAGATTCCTGGCAAATATTAAAAGACAAGGCGCAGTGTATCTGCGAAATGAAAAATATTTTATTAATGGAATAGTAACGAATAGGCGTTTCCGGAATCAGGTTTAGTTCTGAATTGAATAGTTCCAAGTAGTCCCGTATTAAAACTTGCCCAGAGTCAAATGATAAGATGGTAAAATGTAAGACCTGCCTACCGGCAGGCAGGTGGCAAAATGATATTACCATTTTGCCACCTTACCATTTTGCGATTTGCTTGGTGGCATCGACTGGAATATGATCTATAGTATTCAGTACTATTCAGTTAACCCACCTGATCGGTTATCTCATTGGTCTTGTTGTTCTTAACCTTTTTGGAGTTTTCTTCATGAATACACGGAACTACCCAGAACTACTTATTTTGTTGCCCAAAACTTGCCCAATTTGTTTTTCCAATAACTTTGCTTTACAACCTTACTGGATTTTCCAATATACACCTAATAAGACAATATTTAAATAGAAAAAATGAATAACAAAAAAAGTGTTTTTAACAAATCTAAAAATTAAAACTACGAATATGAAACCGTTTAAACTTATTATCCTTCTGTTATTATCGGGGATATCAATTCAACTATCAGCAAAGGATTATAAAGCATCGCTGTTTGGTATTAAATCCGATGGTATAACATTAAACACCACATCCATACAAAAAGCCATTGATTATATCAGCGAAAATGGCGGTGGCAGACTGGTCTTTTATGTAGGACGGTATCTTACCGGTTCCATTTTTATGAAAGAAAATGTTACCATACAACTCCAGGAAGGTGCTATCATTGTTGGTTCTCCCAATCCATTCGACTATGAAAAAGTTTTAGCTCAACCTGCACTTATCCTTGCACACAACCAGAGGAATATTGGCATTACGGGTAAGGGAGTCATTGACGGACAAGGTTTCATCGTAGCAAATAACATAATTGATTTAGTCTATAAAGGGTTGATCAAGGACAATCTAACAGATGACAGGCCAAGTGCGAGTCGTCCTTTTGATATTTATTTTAAAGGATGCAGTAATGTAATGATTCAGGGGATTACCCTTAAAGACCCCTGCGCCTGGACCCTGGTAAACGACCAATGTAAAAATGTTGTGATCAATCAAATAACTCTTGATGCGAAAGCATACTGGAATAATGACGGAATTGATATTGTTGACTGTGATAGCGTGAGCATTACAAATTCATATATCGATGCTGCTGATGACGGAATATGTTTAAAATCACAAGATGCCGGTTCAATTTGCCAGAATGTTTATGTTTACCACAATACGATACGCTCCAGCGCCAATGGTATTAAGTTCGGTACGGCTTCATATGGAGGCTTAAAAAATGTTAAAATTATAAATAACCTTGTTTTTGACACTTATCGTTCGGCAATTACTTTTTCTTCCGTTGATGGAGCAATCGTTGATAATATAATTGTTGACAGTCTACGGTCGATAAATACAGGAAATGCAATATTTCTCTGTATTGGTGAACGGCAAAAGGGGAAAAAGGGCAAAATGAGCAACATTCGTATTTCCAACGTTTATGCCGAAGTTCCTGCTACCAAACCCGATGCCGGCTACCGTTACGAAGGCCCTGTGGAGGATATGCCACGCAATATTTCTCCTGCTTCTATTGTTGGGATGCCTGATGCCAAAATAGAGAACGTTACATTAAGAAATATTGAAATTCATTATCCCGGAGGTGGAAATGCAAACTTTGCTAAAATTGGTCTGGATGAATTAGACTCAATACCTGAAGTGCTAGCTAAATATCCTGAATTCTCTATGTTCAAGGAACTTCCGGCTTGGGGATTTTATATCCGCCATGCAAAAAATATCACTTTCGAAAATATTTCAATGATCTGTGAGAAAAAAGATTTCAGGACAGCTGTTGTTCTTAATGATGTTCAGGGTGCTACTTTTAAAGCACTTACAATAACTGAACCGGGCACTAAAAAAGAATCTGTTTATTCTTATAAATCGAATGGGGTGGTTATTGAAAAATAATATGTCAAAATTAAAATAATTATCATGAAAGAATATATTGCATTAGACATCGGAGGGACCAAGTTTATGGTAGCCTCCTATACTGAAACTTTAAAAGAAATAAAACGTGTTAAACAGGATACTCCTGAAGATTTTAATGAAGGAATAAATCTTCTTTATAAAATGATCAACGAAGTTTCGGAAAAAAGTAAAATAGGGGGTATAGGAGCGGCAATTGGAGGTCCGCTTGATCCTGTTAAAGGTATTGTGTCGCCTTTGCATCAGCACCAATGGAGAAATATTCCGCTTAAAGATATAATGGAAAAAAAATGGGAATGTTCTTTTTATGTTGATGTAGATACAAATGTTGCTGCTTTGGGCGAATATCATCTTGGAAAATATGAACATGAAAAGTTCCTTTACATCACATTAAGTACCGGCATGGGAGGAGGATATATTATTAACGGTAAAGTTTACCGCGGTTTTAATGGTAATCATCCTGAAGTTGGACATCAAACCATCAATTTCAAGTGCAAATATCCAGAAAAAGTAAAATGTGAATGCGGTTTACCCGATTGTATAGAAGCCTTGGTATCAGGAAATGCAATAAAAAGAATTTATAATAAACCGGCAGAAGAGCTTAACGCGGAGGAATGGGGTGAAGTGATATATAATCTTGGACAAGGTTTAAGAAATATTGCAACCATTATGACTCCCGACATCATAGTTTTCGGGGGAGGAATTTCTTTTGGAGCAGGCGAACCGTTTATACGAAAAATTGAAGCGGAAATGAAAAAACAATTAACGCTTGTAAAACCGCCACAGCTCGCATTATCAAAGTTGGGATATGATACAGCCATTGCAGGAGCTGCTTATATTGCAAAGAATGGATTTTAAAACTAAAATAATTTTGAATTTATAAATTATGGATACAGAGAAACAAAAAGTAATTCTCGGTAAGTTATTACCTGTGTTGTTTGGTTTTTATGTTATGGGTTTTGTTGATATTATTGGTGCTGCAACTAAATATGTAAAAGATGATTTCAACTTATCAAACAGCATAGCAAATACATTACCATTGATGTTATTTGTATGGTTTTTTATAATGTCAATTCCTTCGGGTATCATTCAGGACAAAATTGGCAGAAGAAAATCGTCCTGCATTGGTATCGGTCTTACCGGGATCGGGATGATAATCCCGTTAATCTCTTATTCTTTTTATTCAGTCATAGCAGGATTTATTTTACTTGGAATTGGTAATGCCATCGTGCAAGTGTCATTAAATCCCCTGATGCTTTTTGTTTCGCCAGCCGAAAAATATACCGGTTTTCTGAGTTTGTCTCAGTTTATTAAAGCTATCGCATCTTTGCTCGGACCATTGATCACGACAGCATTTTTTGTCTATACTCAAAACTGGAAATACATATTTCTTGTTTATGCCATACTGTCCACTTTATCTTTATTATGGCTGTATTTTACACACATAGAGGAACATCCTCAAAAAGAAGTAAGGCCAACATTCAAAACATCATTCAAATTATTATTTTCAGATAAGATGGTTTTATTAATGGTACTTGGTATTTTTCTTTCTGTGGGAATAGATGTTGGAATGAACGTAAGTATACCAGAATACATGGGTAAGAAATTCTCTATGTCGCGTGAATCGGCTACCAATATTATAAGCATTTATTTTGCTGCAAAGATGATCGGGACTTTTCTTGGCTCGATATTGCTAACAAAACTCTCAAACAGAAAATTTTTCATTTGGACCATGGTATTAACCCTATTGGCATTCGGAGGCATTTACAGCGATATAACAAAGGATTTTGTAAGCTCCATGATATTTATAGCAGGATTAGGTGCATCAAATGTATTTGCGCTTATATTCTCATTAACCGTACAGCGTATGCCTGAACGTTCCAATGAGCTTTCCGGATTGATGATAATGGCTGTTTCGGGCGGAGCCGTTATACCTTTTATAATGGGATTCGCTGTTGATGTTTTCGGAACAAATGGTAATATTCTCATTTTGTCTTTATGTGCTGTATATATATTCTTCCTTGCCATTATCAATGCATCGAAAAAAAGCATAATTAATAACACAAATTAAGGATTTCAACCCTTCATTCGCATTAATAATTCTCTAATTGGTATTTTTAAATTTTATTATTCTTATTTATGAAAAAACCGATACTGGTTCTGTTGATGTCAGCCGGCATCTTCATTGCAG
>JBEKST010000002.1:0-27018 GCA_049516815.1 Bacteroidales bacterium
TCCCGAAAAGCCAGGAAAGTTTACGGATAACATCCTCCATCGGCGGCCTGTCCATCTGTACCGCGTAAATCTTCTCCTTTCCCTGGAAAAACAAAATCATCTGTTAGTTTCCTATGAACATTTCAACTTTACTAAAAAAGGCAATAGGCATCAGGTATTGGGTATTAGGTATTAGGTATTGAGTGTTAGCAATTAGAGATTTCCATCTCACATCTCACATCCCACATCTCACACTATTTCGCTTTTCGCTATTTATTTGGTCACCAGCTCATCAGCTCGTCAACTCGTCAACTCATCAGCTCATCAGCTCATCAGCTTTTCAGCTCCCCAAGAACCGTTCTGCCTCTATCGCCGCCATGCATCCGGTACCTGCGGCGGTGATCGCCTGCCGGTAATAAGGATCCTGGACATCTCCGCAGGCAAAAACGCCATAAACACTTGTTTTAGTGGATCCGGGAACCGTTTCGATGTAACCCATATCATTCATTTTCAACTGACCTCTGAAGATTTCAGAATTCGGGGAATGGCCGATCGCCACAAAAAAACCAGTGATATCGAGATTCCGGGTCTCTCCGGACTGTAAATTTTTCACCCTTAACCCGTTGACGCCGGAGCTATCCCCCAGAATTTCTTCAGGGACACTGTTCCAGATCATTTCGATGTTGGGAGTATTGCGTACTTTGTGTTGCATTGCCTTGCAAGCGCGCAATGAATCGCGGCGATGGATCATGTAAACTTTCTTACAAAGCTTTGCTAAGTATGTTGCCTCTTCGGCAGCCGCATCGCCTCCGCCGACTATCGCCACGTCTTGTCCCCGGTAGAAAAACCCGTCGCAGGTTGCACAGCCTGATACGCCCAGGCCCCTGAAGGCCATCTCCGATTCCAAGCCCAGCCATTTTGCGGTTGCTCCCGTAGCAATGATAACGGTTTCTGCCAGGATGGTTTTTCCGTCATCTGCTTCTATTTTAAAGGGTCTTTTTGAGAAGTCAACCTTTGTTACAATTCCGGACCTAACTTCCGTTCCAAATCGTTCTGCTTGTTTTTTAAGATCTTCCATCATTACCGGGCCTTTTACGCCTTCAGGATAACCCGGGAAATTATCTACTTCCGTGGTGATTGTCAGTTGTCCTCCTGGCTGCAAACCCTGGTATATAACAGGCTTCAGATCGGCGCGGGCGGCATAGATGGCAGCCGTATAGCCTGCCGGGCCTGACCCTATGATGAGGCATCTTAAATTCTCAACAATTTCACTCATTTTCTTCAACTATTTCGCAGGATGCAAAGGTAAGAATTTTAGGAATCTGATTTCGCGGTAAGATGCTTGTAAGATTAGCCCTCAGGCCGGGCGGACTCGTCACCTCAACGCAGCTGCGCCTGCGGCGTGACCGCCCCAGCCAAGGCTGCTTATACGGTGACTGGTATATTTTTTTCATTGCTCGGCGGAGTTTGTAACTCCACCGCAAGATCTGGCTTTTAAGACTCCCTTTAAAAAAGTAAGGGTCTCAGAAATCTGAAACCCTTTTTGTTGTCGGGGCGAGAAGACTCGAACTTCCGACCCCTTGCACCCCATGCAAGTACGCTAGCCAACTGCGCCACGCCCCGTTATATTTTTCAATCTTTTTAAGAACTCGAACTTCCAACCCTCCCGCCACAGGCGGGATGCGCTAGCCAATCCCGAGTACTCGGGACCACGCCCCGTTATATTTTTCAATCTTTTTAAGAACTCGAACTTCCAACTCTGGCGCCTTTGGCGCCATACGCTAGCCAACGGAGTTTATCCCGATTTCCTCGGGACCACGCCCCGATTGAGATGCAAATTTAGAAAAAAAATCTGAACTGTTTGATTTTTTCAACTCATTGTTCTCTATAACAGAGTCAAAAGAAAGATAAGTAAAATAATGCCGATGATTATTCCGAACACACATCCACAGCCTTGTCTTAATCCATCGAAAAAACCCATATCGAAAACATTAATTACTGAATCAGTCTTTTAATCTTTAATTGAAGCGAACTTATTGATGAACCGGTTCGCACCTTGTTATCTGTATGCAAATGTGCATAAAAAAAGGCACCCCCGGGTTAATCCGTATCCGGTTGCCAGATATCATTCAGGAATTGTGAATAGGGATCAAAGGCGATCTCTTCAAGTGCCCTGTTAAGAGCGGTTTTATCAAGGTTAAGTTCAGTGGCTAAGACTGTCAGGGTAATTTCTGCCCTTTTCTGTTTTTCATCCATCACCTCTGTACTCTGTTCTGTAGCCCGGTTCAATTCATTTACAAACGTAATTATCTCCTGGGCTCCCCGTATGCCATATTTTCTCATTTTCGTCAGGTTATTTTCAAAACGAAGCCATGCCAGGGCCTGACTGCAACAATCGATCACGTAACTGAATGAGTAACCGGTTCGGATGGTCAGGTCCACCGGATCAGAATAGGCGAGTTGCAGAATAGTTCCCACTCCTTCTTTTGAATAGACCTCTGCCTGGTTTCGCCTGATATCCTGCAGGTTCATCAATCCTGTTGCGACTTCGTCAAAACTATCCTGCAGGTTGAATTTTGAAGCGGCGGTCCTTCTCAGGAAAGTCATCAGGGTATCGGTCGGAAAGGCTCCAAGCATGAAACACAGGGCATAGAGGGCCTGGTCATTCAGAGGCCCCCTCAGAACAGCTGATAACGCCAGGGCCACCGGAACGGAGATCAGCAACCGTACAGAACTGGCAAACAAATCGGAAGGGCTAAGTGTTCGCTCCTGCCAGCGGATGTTCAGGAGCCGTATCACAAACAAATAACCACCTGCAAACCCGGCAATGGCCCCCAGGTAGTACCAATGATGAGGAATAGCCTCTTTCTCACCCAAAAGGTTTACAAGATAAGGCCGCAAAGCAATACCGGAAAACACCAGGAAAAAGATTGTAATGGCCAGGAGCAGCAACAGGGGATTGAGAAACTGGTTTCGGCCGAAACATTTTGAATAATAGTCTCTGAACTGCCGATTCAGGGCAACAACATCTACCATTATGGGGGTACTGCCAACCTTAGGTTTGGCAAATTTCAGCTGGATGGTGGTTTCCGGGTTTGTTGCCTGTTGTGATGTAAGCGGTTTAATATCCATGGGGAAAAAAGTCTGAAAATACCGTAGGATGGAAGAAGAACTGAAGGAGCTCTGAATTTCCCTTCGCCGTAATTCCCATCCATTTTTCAGGAAAACCAAAATGGGGGCAACCAACGCTAAAAACGCAAGTATTCCTGTACCAACCAGGAAAATATTAATGATTTGACAGGTGTACATAATAATCTAATTTCATGGTGAATAAATATTACTATCTGTTGAATAGCGACAAATATCAAAACTGATAACTCTTTCAGAACTTTTATTTATTAGAAATTTGTCAGGTTATCTTTGGTTGGGCCTCCAAATCCGAAATTCAGGCCAACGACTGAAATGAGTGTCCCGTTGACATTCAGTACCGGCTGGAATTGCTTTCCGAAACTATAAGAAAGGATCAGCTTTTTATTTATCTGGTAACTGAATGTTCCTACGTACTGAAAATCGCTTTTTGTTTTTGATCGCGTTGTTACAATGCCAGAAGGGTCAGTCGTTTTGTCAATTATTGTGTTACTGTATTGCCCGACCGCCTCAAAGTGTAATGATATCTTTTTAAATAATAAATTAAGACTGATCCCATAATCGAAATTATGCTCATAGGTTTCCTTATTCTTAAAATATTGCTGGTAGAAGTTCATATTGTACCAATTATACCGCAAAACCCCAAGGATCTCTATGAATGAAGTATTTCCCCTGAACCTGTAAGAGGGTGTCAACCATACACTTTGCTGAGGTGTAATACTAAAATTAAAATCATTTTTAGGAAAATCAAGTGAGAATGCTCCCGCAATATCCAGTTTAAAACCGGGTCGGTTTGTCACATACGATTCAAGGATCTGAAGTTTTTTTGACACTTCGCAGTATCTGAGAACAAAATTGTTTATTGAGTCCAAAAATATTTTTTCATTGCCCGGGGAATAAACAGGTAATTCTTTTTTTAGTTGTTTCCCCAATTTCAAAAGTTCCTGTTCCATCAGTTTACGATCATTACTGAAATAGACAAGCATATATTTTTCTTTCTTCAGGGAATCTATTAGCATATCAACAAATTGAGCTGTATTTCCTGTTTTTATTAGCTTTTCATCTATTGAATAGATATAAGTGTCTATTATGCTTTTCGCTGCCTGGGAAATGTTTAAGGTCTCCAGTGCTGAATCGATAACTTTTCTTACTGCATTGTCTGTAATATAAATGGTAGTCCGGATTCCAAAACCCAATGCTTTTGATTTTACTGTGTCTTTCAAAACATAATTTTGAGTGGAAGCAACAGAAAATGACAAATTCCTCCATAAAGATTCACCGAAACCAGGAAAAAGGTATTGTTGTATGGTCATAGGATGGTCCATTGCCCAATAGGGCGAGAATTCCAACCCGAAATCATTGGGTATCAGTAACTGCCCCTGGCCATTGAAAAAGTTGGATAGTACACTTGCCTCAAGCGCTTCATATGATTTCGGGCTGAGCACGGTGGTAGGCTGAATGCCAATGACCGCAGCAGCCGGTGAAGAGGGCGCTTTGATTTTCTCCAGTTCATCTGCCTGGCCGAATGTAACAACCTGAGATCCGAAAAAACAGAACAGAATAAACAATCTTGTTTTCATCGTTCAATTATTGAAAGATTACTTTAACTTTAATTGATGGTGTTTTATCGTCAGCTTTCAGATTTTCATGTTGCACTACCTTCACACCAGCTATCGTTATCGTTTCACGGATCTTATCAATTTGCGGTGCAACATTGACAAGATTTGAGGCAATGATGGCAAAATGTCCTTTTAATATCTTCCCGCTTCCAATTGAAACACTTCCCGCATTTTCAATTGGTTTATTATTCCCGCTCGGGATATTTATGAAAGTATTACCGGTTGTACCGGCATCCGGGTAAGTAACTTCAACTAAAATGTCTTTATCATCTTCAACCTCGATAGTGACATCAGGATATGGATATCTCATAATTAATATTTTAAACGTTTATAATAAATCAGATTCATCCTAATATTAATCTTTCTCAATTTATATGGGGTAAATATAATTTAATTTATATTTATTAGTCAAGTTTTTTATGTTTTATTTTTTAAAATTAAAAATAATTTCTCTCATTACATTTTCTAACTTTATACCATGTTAGAAACCGGATCCGACATTCCCAACTTTGGACGTCAGCGGCATAAATTATTTCAACACATCATTGTCATGAAATCATTTAAACTTATTTCTTTCATTGGAATCGCATTATTGATCCAGTGTAACCGATCGGAAACAAAAACATCTGAATTTGCCTCAGTCAGTCGGGTTGCAACTGGTAAACCGGTATCCGTTATGCTGACCAGTTACAGCACTACTCTTTTGGCCAATGGCAAGGATCGAACCCGTTTAAGAATAGCTGTGACGGATAGCCTCGGGCGGGAGATTACCTCAGCCATTGATTCCATCCATATTTATATAGCCGGAGACGGAAAGGTTACAACTGCTGATGGCAGTGATCTTATTCTCCGGACTGATACAGCCGGTAAAAAATATACTGCCTGCCAACTGGTGAATGGAACTTATCACCTTTTATTCATTGCCGGTACCAAACCCGACAAGATTAAGGTTGAAGCCAGGTCGGGAAAGCTCTGGCCTGGATCCCATGAGATCCATACGCTCCCGGCGAATATAATCATGATGAAGCCGAAGCCGGAACAGTTACCGCCAACGACCAAACCCATCGACAGGATGATCGGGGCCGATATTTCTTTCCTTCCACAGATTGAGGAACAGGGAAGGAAATTTTTTGAAAACGGTAAGGAGAAAGATGCCATAAAACTATTGCGGGATCATGGATTCAATTACATCCGGTTAAGGATCTTCGTCAATCCTGAAAACGAGAAGGGATATTCGCCAGGCCAGGGATATTGCGGGCTCAAACAAACCCTTGCAATGGCCAGACGGATCAGCGATGCCGGAATGAAATTGTTGCTGGATTTTCATTACAGCGACTATTGGGCCGATCCGCAGCAACAATATAAACCTCATGCATGGACAGATCCGGATTTTAAAACGCTGAAGGATTCCCTGAAAACATATACCACGAAGGTGCTCCTTGCCATGAAACAACAGGGTACATTGCCTGCTATGATCCAGATCGGGAATGAGATCAATCACGGGATACTCTGGCCCGATGGTCATATCAGCCATCCTGACCAGCTGGCTGACCTGCTGAAAGCGGCAGTCGAAGGCGTGGAGGCTGTAAACCCTGCTCTGCCTGTGATGATGCATATTGCCCTTGGGGGACAAAATGACGAGGCAGTATTCTGGCTCGACAATATGATCGCACGTGGAGTGCGGTTTGATGTTATCGGTCTCTCTTATTATCCGCGCTGGCATGGCACCCTGGATGATCTGAAAAGCAACCTGACTGACCTGATGAACCGTTATAACAAGCCATTATTTGTGGTGGAATACTCTGACTTTAAGCGTGAGGTGAATGATATAATATTCAGTCTGCCAAAGGGAATGGGAAAAGGTTCCTGCATCTGGGAACCCCTTGGCTGGAGAAGTGGATTGTTTGACCGGGACGGAAAAACTACCGGGCTTTTCTCGGTTTATGATAAATTGAAAGAAAAGTATTTTATTGTTTCGAAGTGACATTCTTTCTATGCCAGGTCTGGGTATCAAATTTTAGAAAAACGAAATATTAAAAGAACCTTTAACACGAAATACGCTTCTTTTCTAACCGGCTTTTTTATTTTGTTTAGTCTTGTTTCTTTTTCCCAGGATTCAGTATGTGTTGTAAAGCAAGGGCAGATAGTAAAGTATAGGAAAGGATACCTCATCACACCCGGTAACGACACGCTTCGCGGATTGATCTGGATTGAGGGTGATGGCGTGATTTATTTCATCAGAGAAGGGATAAAGATAAAGACACCCGTCGTGGGGAAATTTACAAAAATCCCCTATATCACTGCTTACGACGGCAGTATAAAATCTTTTTACAGGAATGGACTTTTTTATGAAATTCACAATATACCTCCATATAACAATTCCGTTTTCTTAGAAGCCCTGGAAAGGGGTCCGATGACGCTCTACCGGCTGATCACCGATTACATAGATGCAAAACAGGCCGACTCGTACCTCGATGGATCTTTAGCAAACGAGGCGAATTATGGCAGCAACAGCGTGGAAGAATTTTACACTGTAAAGGCCTACTACGTCCAGAAACAACCAGGCGATGAACTGGTTCTGATCCCGGGCGGGGAAAAGAAATTCAGGGAAGCGTTTTACCCGTTAATAAAAGATAATCCAGTATTCCTCAAAGAACTTACCGGACAAGCTTTTGATTATTATCATCTCCGGGATCTTGTTAAACAATACAATTCGACGTTGGGTAAAAATACAGGATTAAAATAGCAAGGCTAAAATGCAATTTGATTTTAGATTTTGCCATTTTGCCATTTGTAACTAGTATTCCTGCCAGCATTTGATCTCCAGGTCTTCCGGTTTGAGCTTGCAGAAAGCCATCACGAATACATTGGCCAGGTTGGCATTGGTGATCAGCGGCACGTTGAAATCGATTGCTGCTCGGCGAATGGTGTAATCGTTATAAAGTTCATCTTTTGAAAGGTTTTTCGGAATGTTGATTACAAGATCGATCTTATGGTTTGTAAGGTATTCCATCACATTAGGAGAGACATCTTCGTCGGGCCAGTGCAGGATCGTAGCTTCAATGCCATTATCTTTAAAGAACTCTGCCGTTCCTCTTGTAGCGAAAATATGGATATTCTTTTCGGCCAGCATCCGGCAACCTTCCAAAAGGATCGTCTTGGATTTTACCGGTCCCGATGAAATTAAAATGTTCTTCTCCGGAATGCGGTATCCGACGGAAAGCATGGATTTCAGCACGGCTTCGTAAACAGTGTCACCGATACAGCCTACTTCGCCGGTTGAAGCCATGTCAACCCCCAGCATAGGATCGGCCTTCTGAAGCCGGGAGAAGGAAAACTGGGGGGCCTTCACCCCGATATAATCAATATCGAAGAAAGATTTGTCCGGTTTATCAAATGGAATCCCAAGCATAACCCGGGTTGCAATATCAATAAAATTTATTTTCAGTACTTTGGAAACGAAAGGGAAACTGCGTGAAGCCCTCAGGTTACATTCGATAACCTTGATATCATTGTCCTTGGCAAGAAACTGGATGTTGAAAGGCCCGGAGATCTGTAATGACCGGGCTATATCACGGCTGATGCGCTTGATCCGCCTTACCGTTTCAACATAGATCTTCTGAGGGGGAAAGATGATCGTGGCATCGCCCGAATGAACCCCGGCAAACTCAATGTGCTCTGAAATGGCGTAAGCAACGATCTCTCCTTCCTTTGCTACTGCATCGATTTCGATCTCCTTGGCTTCCTCGATGAATTCTGTTACGACCACCGGGTGCTCCTTTGAGACATTGGTTGCTAATGTCAGGAAATACTCCATCTCGCTTTTGTTCGAGACCACATTCATGGCAGCCCCGGAGAGTACATAGGAAGGGCGGATCAAAACAGGAAAACCGACTTGTCCTGTGAAATTATAAATGTCTTCCAGGCTTGAAAGTTCTTTCCACCTTGGCTGATCAATCCCCAGTCGGTCAAGCATTGAAGAAAATTTATGACGGTCCTCGGCATTGTCAACCGAAACAGGGGATGTTCCCAGCACCGGTACATTATGCTTATGAAGCCGCATGGCAAGGTTGTTGGGGATCTGACCTCCCATCGAAAGAATGATCCCGTTTGGATCTTCCAGGTCAATGATGTCCATCACACGTTCAAATGAGAGCTCATCAAAATAGAGCCGGTCGCAGATGTCATAATCCGTGCTGACTGTCTCGGGATTGTAATTGATCATCACCGACCGGTATCCTGCTTCCTTTATTGCATTTAACGCATTGACGCTGCACCAGTCGAATTCAACCGAACTCCCGATCCGGTATGCGCCACTGCCCAGAACGATCACCGATCGCCGGTCATGCAGGAAATCAATATCATGTTCAGTGCCGCTGTATGTCAGATAAAGGTAGTTGGTCTGAGCCGGATATTCCGCTGCAAGGGTATCAATCTGCTTTACATAGGGTATGATGTTTTTTTTCTTCCGGTATTCCCTGATTTTCAACATATCCGGTTCCGGGTTCCTTATTCCCGTCTTGAATATCAGCCGGGCCAGCTGGAAATCGGAAAAACCGAATCGCTTGGCCTCCAGGATCAGTTCGTCAGGAATATCCTGGATGTTGTTGTATTGTTCAAGAATTTGCCCTGTATCAAATATGTTTTTCAAGCGGTAAAGAAACCATTTGTCAATGCGCGTCAATTCCCATATCCTTTCAATCGAATATCCTTCGGAAAAAGCTTGGGCAATGAGGAAGATCCGGACGTCGGTGGGATGGGAAAGCTCATTTTCCAGGTCATCTGCGTGTAGTTCTTTGTTGCCGATAAGCCCGTGCATCCCTTGTCCTATCATTCTTAATCCTTTTTGAATGGCTTCTTCGAATGTCCGCCCGATGGCCATGATCTCGCCTACGCTTTTCATGCTCGAGCCTAACTGTTTCGACACTCCAACGAACTTCCCAAGGTCCCACCTCGGGATCTTGCACACGATATAATCCAGGGCTGGTTCAAAGCAAGCTGTCGTGGTCTTGGTTATAGAATTCCTGAGTTCATGCAGGCCATATCCCAGGGCCAGCTTGGCAGCGACAAATGCCAGCGGATATCCGGTGGCTTTGGAAGCAAGCGCGGAAGACCTTGATAATCTTGCATTCACTTCGATCACACGATAATCTTCTGATTCCGGGTCGAGTGCATACTGGATATTGCATTCACCGACAACACCCAAGTGGCGGATCACACGAATCGATAACTCCCGTAATTTGTAATATTCAAGGTTGGAAAGGGTCTGCGAAGGAGCGACCACAATGCTTTCACCGGTATGAATACCTAATGGGTCGAAATTCTCCATATTGCATACCGTAATGCAGTTGTCGTAGCAATCACGGACCACTTCGTATTCGATCTCCTTCCAGCCTTTCAGTGATTCCTCGATAAGGATCTGGGTGGAATAAGAAAATGCTTTGGCAACGAGCAGGTTCAGTTCATTCTCATTGGAGCAAAACCCGCTTCCCTGCCCCCCAAGCGCAAAGGCAGCACGGATAATCAAGGGATAGCCAATTTTTTCGCCGGCTTTCCTGGCACTTTTTGCATTGGTAACGGCGACACTTCGGGGAGTACGCACCTGTATCTCATCCAGTTTCCTGCAAAACAGTTCCCTATCTTCGGTGCTGATGATCGTATCAACCGGAGTCCCCAGAACATGTACCTGATATTTATCGAATACTCCTGCTCTGTGCAGCAAAACTCCGCAGTTGAGCGCCGTCTGCCCACCGAAGGCAAGCAGAACCCCGTCGGGATTTTCTTTTCGGATCACCTCTTCTACAAAAAACGGCGTGACAGGCAGGAAATAAACATGATCGGCAATCTTTTCGGAAGTCTGGATCGTGGCAATGTTCGGGTTGATCAATACCGTTTCAATCCCTTCCTCTTTTAATGCTTTCAACGCCTGTGAACCGGAATAGTCAAATTCTCCGGCTTCGCCGATCTTGAGGGCGCCTGAACCCAGGATAAGGACTTTATGGATCTCTTTGATCATTTTCTTTTCATTTTGTAAGCTTTCACGAGTTCCATGAAATCATCAAAGAGAAACCGGGTATCGGTAGGTCCACCGGAAGCTTCCGGGTGGAACTGAGTCGAGAAAAAAGGTTTCGTCTTATGACGGATCCCTTCGTTGGTCCCGTCGTTCAGGTTGATAAAAAATGGCTCCCAATTTTTGTCCAGATGGCTGGGATCCACGGCGAACCCATGGTTCTGGGATGTTATGTAGGTTTTCATTGTCCCGCAGAGCAACACAGGCTGGTTGTACGCCCGGTGACCATATTTTAGTTTATAGGTGGTAGCCCCGGCAGCAATGGCCAGGAGCTGGTTTCCGAGGCAAATGCCGAAGATGGGTTTACCTATCGTTATGGCTTTTTCAAGATTCCCGATCGTTTCACGGCACATCTGCGGATCGCCGGGGCCATTGGAAATCACAAGGCCGTCATAATCATCCTGCGTGAAATCATAGTTCCAAGGAACCCTGACTACGGTGGCGCCGGTATCCATCAGGCAACGGATGATGTTGTTCTTAACACCACAATCAACAAGGATAATACGGGTTTCATTACCGGGATAGTTTATCTTTTCCTTAACACTGACCTGATCTACAAGGTTTTCCTGGTTAGGATCGTATAGTTCAACTTCCTTTTCCTTATTCTGAAAAAGTTTCCCGAGCATAGTACCCCTTTCACGAAGTATCTTGACAAGTGCGCGTGTATCTATCCCGCTGATCCCCGGCACGTTATGCGCCAGGAGCCAGTCGGAGAGGTTTTCCAGGGCGTTCCAGTGGCTGTATTCCGCAGAATAACATGAAACGACCAAGCCCGAAATATGGATGCGGTCTGATTCAAAATATTTCGAAAGCTTTTCCCGGATCGTTTTCCCCGGAACGCCATAATTCCCGATCAGCGGATAAGACAAAACAAGAATCTGACCTTGATATGAAGGATCTGTCAGGCTTTCCGGATAGCCGGTCATCGCAGTGTTGAAAACCACTTCGCCGGAAACGGAACACAACGCCCCAAAAGGTTTTCCTGTAACCCGCGTTCCGTCATCAAGCAGGAGCTGTGTCATTCAACAATTTAAAACCATGAAGATGCCACAAAGGTACAGAGTCGCAGAGTCACATAGTCACAGGGTCAGAAATAAAATGGCGAAAAAGCGAAATAAAATTGCAATTCCTTTGTGTTATTTCGTGTATTCTTCGTGCGACTTTGTGTTAAAAGTGAATTTAGCAGCTACTCTGAAAGCTCCTATAATCTTTTCCCGTTTCCCGGGTTGAGAGCTTTCTCATTGATGGTTTCAGGTTTTTAAAATAAAAATAACGAATTTCTCATACTGAAAAGAAAAACAGGGTATTCTATTATTCTTACCCTGGTAATAACAAGAAAAAAATGAAGGAAATATAATCAGCAGATCAATGGTAAAAATGTTCGTTGACCTGCAAAGGTCTTTGCAATAATAATCAGAATGAGATTAACCCGCGATTAATAGAAACTCGGACATTCAAGAGCAGAATTGTTTCGCATCGTACGACCCGGAGTATTTACGCCGCCGCCGCCGCCGCCAAAGATTGTCAGTTTATCAAATTCAAGGATCAGGCTGATTTCATGAGCGCCACCCAACCCCTGCATGTTTCCTGAAGTTATCATATCATAGCTATACATAAATTTAATGCTCATATCTTCTGCAAACGTATAACGGTAGCCGGCAACGAGTGCGACTGCATTGCCCCCTGATAAGCCTCCGAAACTGGCCTTATACCATCCACCAAGATATATGTTGTATTTGAGCAAATTAAAACCTGCTTCCAGGGAACTCATTTTGTTTTGATTTTGGTAAATGATCCCTGGATTGATTTTCAGGGGATCGTTGCCACCCCCGTTTGCATACATAGCAGATGAAGAGCCTCCACCGGCAGAAATTATAATATCAAGATGGGCTACATATTTAATTGGTAGAGGAGCGGAAGCGGTAGAGAGAAATGATTCGTCGGGCTGGAAAATATGATCCACAGCAAATCCGGCTACTCCAGTCACATTCCCTTCGGGATTTGAGAATTGAAGCAGACCCCCTGCTCCAAAATCAGGAAAAACTTTTTTGTTAGCATTGGGAGGAACGAAGGCAGTCTGGTAAATGTTTCCGTACTTTTCACTCAATTGATCACTGAAAACAAAATCATCCCAATTTAAGCTCTTCTGAACAATAGAGGCTTTAATACCGACCTGGCTGACCACTGAGGCTGTGATCGGGATCCTTACGCCAACTGATAAACCGACCGATAGATCTTTAATAAACCCAATCCCCTCATTATTGGAATTGACGATCAGACCTAAGCCACCAGAACCCGGCAAATTCCTGTCGCCAAGATCGGCAGAAAAGTAATAGGAACGAAAATCCACAGGTAAATTGGGCCATTGATCCCGGAAAGAAAACCGGGCCCTTATTCCCGTATTGATTCCGGTATATGCCGGATTGTAATACAAGGGCGTACTGAAAAACTGTGAATAGTTGGGATCCTGTCCTCTTACAGAGGAGAAGAGGAACAGGAATCCAAAAAGTAAGATCGGTATAGATATAGGTTTTTTCATCTATAAAAATGATTAGATATTAGCGAATTAAAGTTACTGTCCCGGATGTCTTGTAATCACCCTTGCCTATATCCGAGCCTTGCCAATCAGTGTTATCAATGAAAGTAGCGCTAGCTTTCCACATATAGGTTCCCGATGGTAATAATACACCGTTTGCGTCTTTCCCATCCCACGATTCTGTTGGTCTGCCCAGTGGGTCAAGTGCTATTGAAGTCCAGAGCATATGACCCCAGTTATCGAATACTTCAATCTGAAATTGCTTCAGGTTGACTCCAACAGGAGCGAAAACATTGGCTGCTGAACCTAAACTGCTCGGTGCAAAAGCATTCGGGATATAAAGGCCCTTAAAGATGAACTCGTATTTATAGTAGGTTGTATCGGTACAATTATATTGGTTATCCGAGATCAGCATTATAATGTAAGAGCCATCGTTTGCATAGGTAACAACCGGATTCTCATCTGTCGAGGTTTCGCCATTGCCAAAGTCCCAGAAGTATGTATCCGCACCACTCGATTTGTTATTAAATTGCAATTTACCGGTCATGTTATTAATGTTGTCCGTATAGGTAAATGAACTTACCGGAGTAACATACACCTTAACGGTAGAATCGACTGTATCATAGCATCCATGTTGATCTTTAATGATCAGGCGAACCAGGTAATCCCCATCCGTTTTGTACTGATGAACCGGATCCTGTAGCAGGGATGAATCTTTCTTTGCAGTTGCTTCACCAAAGTTCCATAACCAGTGTATAAGGTTGGCAGTATCGGCAATCAGTGATTTATCGGTAAAATAGGTCGGATTTCCACTGCAGGCGAGGGAATGGTTAAATATTGCCGTTGGGATCTCATAAACCCGTGTCGGTTTTACGATAGAATCTTTACAACCGTAATGATTCATTACAACCATCCTGACATTATATGTGCCGGCAGAATCATACTTATGTGTCGGGTTTTTCAGGTGAGAGGTGTCTTTCGATCCGGAATATGACTCTCCAAAGATCCATTCCCATGAGTTGATAGCAGTACCAAATGTTTTTGAAGTATCCTGGAACACCGTAAACTGTTTCTTGCAAACTGATAAATTGGAGAAATAGGGCAATGGCGTCGGGTGGATCACTATGGATTGCAGGCTGGTATCGATGAAAGTGCGGCCGGAGGCAGGAACGATTGCATGAATGATCAACCTTACATCATAGACTCCCGGATTAGAATAAGTATGGTGTATCACAGTAGAATGATGCGTATAAGTCGTGTCATACCCATCCCCGAAGACCCAATGCCATTGATTGATGATGTTAACAGGCAAAGAACTATCAGCGAATGCGATGTTGTATCGTGCACACATTAAGGTATCATTGTGGGTAAACGATGCGAAGATACAGGGATACGATTCGGCAGTCTTCATGATGGAATCATAACATCCGAAAGTGTTTGTCACTTTCAGGATAACCGGGTAGACGTTTGGTACCAGGTAAATATGAGAGGTATCCCCTGATCCCACTGATCCGGGTATGGTCAGTACTGGAGAACCATCCCCAAAATTCCATTCCCACGAAAGAATGGTGCCACTACCGGAAGTGGTCGAATCCCTGAAATGGACGACACTGTCGCAGGGTGTAGAAATGTAAGAGAATGCAGGCGCAGGCAATGCATGTACAGTCACATCGCGATACAAACTGTCGGTACAATTATCCGAATCCGTAACTTTCAGCTTTACGGCAAAGATCCCGGGTTGTGAGAAGGTATGTTGCGGGCTGAACAGGTAGGAGACATTGTTCGGTCCTGAATTAGGATCACCAAAATTCCAGGAAACATTGTACAGGCTATCACCTTTTGCAAGGTCAACGGCTGTAAAATGCGTCGGGTTTTTATAGCAAACCGTATCATTTCTGAAGGTGAAGGCAAATCCGGGTTTTACATACACACTGTCACTGACAGTATCCATACACCCGTAACTGTCTGTTACGATCAATGTCACAAGGTAAGTGGTATCGGTAATAGTATAGATAAAGGTAGGATTTATCATTGATGAAGTTTGTCCGGGTTCGAATATCCATTCGCGCTGGACTATTGCTGAGCCCATTCCCTGTGATTGATCCTGGAATACTACTTCTCCTGCCGGGCAGAAGAAACTGGTATAAGTGAATGCTGCAACCGGTTTTGGCCGTGTAATTATAGCAATTACAATGGAGTCGGTGCATCCGCTGAGATTTGTAACACGAAGCATAACATTAAAGGTACCAGCCGAAGTATATTTATGTTTCGGGTTCTCGATTGTGGAAGTGCCACCGTCTCCGAAATTCCAGAACCATGCAATGAGGGAGCTTCCCGGGGCAATCGAAAGGTCGGTAAAAGAGGTGGAATCGCCAACACAGGAAACAGATGCACTGAACATCGCCTGTGGTTTGGGATATACTGTAATCTGTTTCGTAGTATCATGGGTACAGTTGTTCGAATTTGTAACCGTTAGCATTACAGTAAAAATTCCGGGAGTGCTGTAAGTATGTTCGGGGTTCTGCAAAGTAGAGGTATTGGAAGTTCCTGAGGAAGGTTCACCAAAGTTCCATAGCCAGGAAACCATACTTGCTGAATTCGCGACAGACGAGTCGGCAAAATGGGTTGGGTTTCCCATACAAGCTGTATCAGCTGTGAATTTGGCGACCGGTGAGGCATTGACAGATACCGATTTGCCGATCGAATCGAAGCAACCTACCTGGGTTGTAACTATTAAATTCACCCAAAAGTTTCCGCTATGGGTAAAAGCATGACTTGGATTCTTGATTGTAGATGTATTGCTTGGACCGGATGTAGGGTCACCAAAATTCCATAACCACTGGGTAATTGGAGGTATGCCTCCTGATTGCGACAGATCGGTAAACTGGAACGGCATCTGTGCACAACGTGTCGTGGCATACATGAAATCTGCATTAGGGGCAGGCTGTATCACAACCGGGCTGGACTTTGTTGCAGTACAGCTATCGGATGTTTTGATTGTCAATATTACATTGTATGTTCCTCCACTTGCATTTGAATAAAGATGTTTTACAACCTGTCCTGTTCCGGTGCCACCATCGCCAAAATTCCAGTTCCATGAGGTTATAATACCATGTGGTGTGGTTGAGAGGCTGGTGAAAGTAACGGAATCCCCCGCACACGTCGGGGCGGTAGTAGTAAAGGATGCAACGGGTTTCGCGAGAACCAGAACGGATTTAATTGTATCTCTTGTACATCCATCATTGGCGGTAACCGTCAATGTTACATTATACACGCCGGGATTTGCATACGTATAAATAGGGTTCGATGCAGTAGAACTTCCCCCCTCACCGAACTGCCAAAAGTGTTGTGTGATGGTTACAGATGGCGTAGACTGATCCGTAAAAGTTGTTGCCGATCCAAGACAAACCGTGTCGGCATGGAAGTTTGCAACCGGACGGGCAATAACTGTAACGAATTGGGTATCAGCATCCGAACAGTTAGTTCCATTATAAACAGTTTCAATTACCGTATAAACTCCCGGACCACCCATAAAGGTATGAGCAGGACTTTGGGATGTGGGGTTATTGTTATTACCTGATGCAGGGTCGCCGAAATCCCAATGCCATTGGGTGATCGTTCCGCCTCCGTTTTCCTGTGAATTGTCCGTAAACTGTATCGATTGATTAGCACAATCGTTGGCCGGGAAACTGAAGCTGGCAATTGGTGAAGGTATGCTGTTCACCACATGCTCGATGAACGCGATGCAGCCGTCGGAGGTTGTTACCGTAAGCCTTACCGTATGTGAAGTAGCGTTGCCGACAAATGTATGAGACACATTAGGATTACCCGGGGCATTGATGATGACATCAGGAGATCCGTCACCAAAATACCAATCCCATGTGACAATCGAACCCATGTAACCGGTCACAGTCGTAGATTGATTTGTGTACTGGACCAAGGCGCCCAGACAGTTGGGAGAGGTGTAGGTAAATGCAGGAATGGGTAAAGGATTAACCAGTACCTGTTTTGTAGAATCTTTTATACATCCATTGCTGTTGACAATCGTAAGGGTGACATTAAAGATGCCATAGCTTGCATAGATGTAAGTCGGATTCGGTAACGATGAATGACCTGATAAATCCCCGAAATCCCAGTAATAAGATATGATGCCGGCAGCATGAGGAATACATAAGGCCGAAGAAAATGTGGTGACAGAGCCCAGGCATGCAGTAGTTGCCGTAAAGTTTGCAACCGGCAACATGTTGACATCAACCGTTCTCACGACCGTATCCTGGCACCCGTCGGTATTAGTTACAATAAGAGAAACATTAAAGGTGCCGAAAGTAGAAAAAGAATGAATAGGGTTCTTTGCCGATGAAGTATTATTTGGACCGGTCATAGGATCTCCGAAATCCCAATTCCAGGCCATAATTGAGCTGCCTCCGTTTTCCTGCGAATAGTCAGTGAACTGAACCGGCTGGCCTGAACAGGTGATTGCCGCGAATTCAAAATAGGCAATGGGTGCAGGAATGCTGGTAACAACATGTTCGATAAATGCAGTGCAACTGTCATTGGTGGTTATGGTCAACCGTACATTGTGTGAAAGAGAATAGCCTACAAAGGTATGATTGATATCGGGGATAGCGGGTGCATTGATGGTTATTATGGTTCCGTCATCAAAATTCCAAACCCATTTAACAATACTGCCAAGATACCCGGCTACCGTATGTGAAAGATTGGTATAGTGAACCACTGCTCCGAAACAATTTGGGGATGAGAAAGTGAATGCAGGAATGGGCAGCGGTTGTACGAGTATTTGTTTGGTCGTATCTTTTGTACAACCGTTGGAATTTACCACTGTCAGCTTTACGTTAAACGTACCGTAATATTGGTAGATATGCGTAGGATTCTGTATGGTAACTGGTGATGTTCCATCTCCAAAATCCCATAAATAACTGATCATTGCCCCAGCGTTGGGAATTGAAAGGTCAGTGAATGTTGTGGGGTTATTCAGACAAGCTGTATCGGCATGGAAGTCAGCAAACGGAAGCTGATTCACTGTCACGGTCTGAGCAATCGTATCCGAACACCCTGTTGCATTCTGAACAATCAGCGTTACAGTATAATTACCGGCAACAGCAAATGTATGTGAAGGATTGGGAATGGTGGACAGGTTGTTCCCCGAAGTAGGATCGCCAAAATTCCAATGCCATTGTGTAATGTTTCCTCCACCGTTGGTTTGTGAATTGTCAGTAAACTGTATCGCCTGGCCTTGGCAGGTAACGGATGAATAAGAAAAACCGGCGATGGGGGCAGGAATAAGCGTAACGGTATGTTCTTTATACAGGGAGCAGCTGTCGCTTGTCCAGACGGTCAGGCGGACAAGGTATGAAGTGTTGCCGGGGGGAATGGTGGGATAAGTATGTGTGACATTTGGGGGTGAAGGAATGATAATTGTTTGGGTGGTCCCATCGCCAAAGTTCCACAACCATTTTGCAATATATCCGGTATATCCTGCAGGAACGGATGACTGATCGGTGAACAAGATCTGGCTACCTGCACAGGCAGGGGATGACCAATAGAATTCAGGAATGGGTAAAGGATTGACCTTAACCTGGTGTGAAACAGAATTTGTACAACCATGATGATCGATTACTGTTAAAGTCGTAATGAATGTGCCGGCGTATCCATATAAGTGCGTTGTGTTGATTGGATCTGTACTGGTCGTCCCATCGCCAAAAGCCCATGACCAGGTCACGATCGAATCGATATGTGTAATGGTGGTGTTGGCATAGAAATGAACTAGATTACCCAGGCAGGCAGTATCCCTCGTGAAGTCAACAGGGGGAGATGGGAATACATATACTTGTTTTATGATAGTATCTATGCAACCATTAAAATTCTGGACTATCAACCTGACGCTGAAGTAGCCACTATTACTGAAAGTATGGGGTGGGTTTGTTAGTTGTGAATAATTGTCGGATCCTGATGAAAAATCGCCGAAATTCCAATCCCAGGAAATGATATTTCCGCCTCCATTTGGGAAAGAAGCATCGGTAAACTGTACCAATTTCCCCTGACATGGCGTTGAATAATAGAAATTCGCAATGGGAAGCGGCAATACTATCTGATCATGGCTATAGTTATCTGTAAACCCTGAATTATCGGTAACATAAAGCGTCACAGTGTAAGTTCCGGGTATTGAATATAGATGGCTGACATCAGGGTCGTTCGGAAAATGGATGGTGTCTTTTGCCGTTCCGTCACCGAAATCCCATACCCACATGGCAATATAACCAAACGGAGGGGAAGGAACAGAAGAAAGATCGTGGAAATACATAGGCAAATTCAGGCAGACTGGCGAGTTACTAGAGTAAAATGCCATCGGGATTTCAGGAACATAAACCACATGGGCGACTGAATTTGAACATCCCAGGGTATCGGTAACGGTAAGAGTTACGGTCCAGTTATTGGAACCCATGTAAGTATGAACCGGGTTATGGCCAGATCCATAAGTGCCATCGCCGAAATCCCAGTGGCACATATTCCCTATCGCTCCAAGGTTCGTGATACCGGTAGGCAATGAATCAATATGAAACTGAATCTGGTTGTTCATGGAACCTACGTTCCAGGTGAATTCAACAGCAGGCTTAGCGTTAACGTGAATCGACATCCTAATTGTATCCGGGCATCCGGTGGTATTTGCAATTGCCAGCGTGACGACGTATGTACCCGAGTCGGCGTAAACATGAGTACCGTTCTGTTGGTTGGAAGTATTATTTCCGGAAGCAGCGTCGCCGAAATCCCAGTAATAGTAAACAATGGCAGGACCATTATTCTGCACGGAATGATTTTGAAAATGCATCGTATCACCGACACAGGGGGTAGTGTAAGTAAAATTAGCGATCGGTGAAGGTGTCAGTGTAACACTATGGTATGCAGTGTCACCACAGGTAAGGTTATTGATTATGATTAATTGAACCGTATAAGGTCCAAGTCCCGGAAACACATGTGAAACATTTGGAGAGGCCGGTGCGTTGACAATAACCGGTGCGGTTCCATCCCCGAAATACCATTCCCATGTAGTAATGTTTTTCCCGGCCGGGGATGTTGAGTTATCGGTAAAGTATACCGGGTTATTCTGGCAAGTCGGAGAGGAGAAGGAAAATTTTGCCGTTGGAACAGACTGAGCAATAACAACCTGTTGTGTAATATCATCCCTACAGGACTTTTCATTGAGAATCTTTAGCGTAACATTATAGGTTCCGGGACCGCTGAATACATGCGTTGGCGTGCCGCAAGTTTCACAGCTATCATAGTCAGATGCTCCTGAAGCAGGATCCCCGAAATCCCAGGCATACCTCTCTATGGGAGTCGTCAATGGGGGGGTCGTTGAAATTGTACCGTCAAAACTTACAGCTTGATAAGAACAATTGGGTATCGTTTCAGTAAATGCTGCCGTTGGAATGAACTGGTTGGGGTTAACATAAACAGCATCATAGATTGTATCTTTTGCCCCTTCACTATTTGTTACTATATAAATAATAGGGTAGGTAATATTCCATGGAGGCCCGGCGTAAGTATGACTAACCGGAAATGGCGCTACAGCAAAATGTTGGGTTGGCGTTCCGTCTCCGTAATTAATGGAATAATCTACAATAGGTTTTGCAGCGTCAGCAACAGAATGATCATAGAACTTTAATTCGTTGCCATAGCAGGATGTGTCGATATAATAAAAGTAGGAAATCAGAAGGGGCTGGATTTTTACCGTCATAGACACCATCGAATTACAGGGAATCGAGGGGTTCGTCTCTGTCACACTTAAGGTGCCGGTGCCAACCACTCCCCAGGTCACACTTATCTGGCTGGTATTGCCTCCCGAAACGATAGTACCACCTGTAACGGTCCAGGAATAGGTATGCCCTGGTATATTCGGGGTTGAATAGATAACACCTGATTGGTTGTTACATACAATTTGCGCACCTGTTATGATTGGCTGTGTATCTGCGCATGGCAAGGCAGGAACCGATAAAGCAGTCATACCAAAAAACAGGGACGAACAGGTGAGATAGAGTAAAAATCTATGAAACATATTATTGTTTTTAGAATGTTAGATTCCCATGCAATAATTTTATACTATAATAAGCTAGAAAGGTTACAGTTTGTAGTCTTTGACAAATAAAATAATATCCCTTTTTCATAATTCAACAAAAGTAAAAAATAATTATCACTATTCAAAATATGTCATTTAGACATTCAAGAATTATTTTGGTTGCCTGAACAATATTTCCTAAATAAATTTTGTTATTCGATTTATCCTATTATTTTTGCATTTAAATAACCTGATCCTTATGAAAAAATATCTTCCGTTACTCTTCTTCTTGATTATCGGCACTTTCATTTTAAATTCAGGATGTAAAAAGAAACAGGAAGCTACGCCTTGTAACAGTGAGGGAATCCTATGTATTGAAAATAAATTAGATTCTACAATCATTGTCAGCATCAAAAATATTCATGAACAGTTTCCTATACTGAAAGATTACATACACTGTAGCACACTGGAAGGTGATAAGACTTATTCCATTAATATTTCTGCAACCGGAATTGACAGGGACACCTCACTGATCATCCTTTCTTGTGATAAAAAACTGCTAATTATTCAATAGCTGCAGTAAAACCACGGGTTTTTTTCCCGGTGTCATTCAAATTTTATTTTTGTAAAGTAAAAAACCAGCCTTTTTTTATCCCCTGAAGAATTGATGTTTTTAATTTCCTGGTATCCATAACAAAGGAAAAACGGACCATACCAGGGAATCATATAATTTTTACTGTCTGAAAGCATCTTGTCTTCCTGATACATTTGCTCCATAGTAGAAAAATCAAGCTTCTCTACTACTTCATTTTCCCTGATAATTTTTGACGCGATCCTTGCTTCGCTGGAATAACAAAGCACCATGGTGTCAGAAGAGGAACAGAATACATTTACTTTAGGATTCAGATCGGGAGAGATCAGGTTCCGGATCTCCATGGAATTATCCCATTTCAGGTTTCCGGTTTTATCAAATCCGGTGATGATTGCACTGGTATAACGATATCCATCAAATACATTATACGTATTGATATATGGACGGCCGTAAAAGTCAAATTCTGTAAAATTCTCGGGATGGTATTCCGGCATGTAACTTTCTCCTATAAAAATGACCTGGTCATTGTGAACAATTACAGGATGAACCAATAAGGTCACTTCCGTAATATAGTCATTTACCGGCCGGTTTTTTTTTAATGCCTTTTTTTTTATCGCAACTAAGTCTTTTTCTCCTACAATGTTCTGGAAATTCTTAAGATCAAGGAAATTCTTAAACCGAATATCGGTCTGAATTCCATTCCTGAACCTGCAGGTAAAAAAACCTGAGGAACTGTTAGACGACCCGTTTTTACCGGATTTCCCGGAAACCGAATAGGTTGCAATCACTAATAGTTCATCCGGATTGACCAGGATTAGCTGAGGGTTCCTGATTTCCCATAAGGGTGAAATTGTGCTGATCTCCATTTCCGAAACCATCGTCCCTGAAAAATTTATTTTAAGAATGTCGCTGACAAGATGATTTTTTGAAACCGTTTTACGGATAATCGCATATAAAGTACTGTTTAAGGTATCAACAATGAAACCAGTCAGGTTCGACATTATTCCCGGAGAGGTCAACGGATAATCTGCAACTATTCCGGTATTCAGGTCTACGACCTGGATGCGCGCGGGTTCGTTTTTGAGATTATACCCCAGGAAGGCATGATCGTGAAAGACCAGAAACTTCACCGGCACAACATTCGCACTCAATATATACCGGCTTCCGGTAAATTTCCCGGATTTGCAATCCAGTCTTACCATCATTTCAGTTCCGGTAATTCCCTTTGTTTTCTCACCTGCAAGAAATAATATAGTAAGAGTGTCTCTTTCAATATAAAAATCCCTGGCCTCCATTCCCGTTCTTAAAGGAATGCTCTTGACCCAAAGGGGATGAAGATTATTGTCATAAAGTGAAAAATACCATCTTGTAAGAGAATCATTCAATGTTTCTACGCTTCTGAAGTAGAGCAATACACCTGTCACGTTGACAGGAATAATATGATAAGTTTCTTCCGTGGACTTAACCGGAATTTCAACCCTTACAGGCCTGTCGATACTCAAAGAGGCTTGTTGCCCCTGGCTTCTGGATCCGGATCCGGAAAAAAGGGAAAAAAACAGGAAAAGAAAGAAAATGCTTTTCTTTTGCATTTGTTTTGATTTGTCTTTACAAATTTAGTGATTATTCAGGAATAGCATTTCATCTCTGTGCCTTCTCAGTGATCCTCTGTGTAATGACATTAGCGGGGTAATGGGAATTACACGGAGACCACAGAGAAAATCTTGAGGTTCACAGAGAAACTACCTTCGTTTCCCTTGCAGCTGGCTGGCTGGTTTGCAGGTCTTTACAGTAAAAGAATTTTGTATAAAAAAACTGCAACCCCCTTAAAAATCAGAATTGCAGTTTTTCTTGATAATGATCTGCCGGACCGTGGAAAGAATTGTTTCTCCGGTCAGGAGAAATCAAAAACTAACGGATGATAAGTTTCTTCACCAGGATTTTTGATGTTGAGCCATCGGTAACCTGAACAAAATATATCCCTGTTGAAAGATTCGTTAGATCAATATTCCGGATCGTTAGGTCGGTTGTTTCCTGGTAAACATTATTCCCGGTCACATTCATAATACGGATTTCTTTATTCCCTTTACCGTTCATAATAAGTTTTACCATTCCCTGGGATGGGTTCGGGGATATCGTGAAATCGGGTGAATTGTTTTTTTCACCGATGCCAACAATAGGTGTCCCAACAACCAGGATGTCATCGAGCTCCCATGTTGAAGAAGCTGTAGCGGTGGAGGTATATTTGAATCCAATATAAACGCCAGTACCACTAGCAGCGGATACATCAATGTCGCCCGAGGAAGTCCAGACCCAGCCACCTGGTGACCAGGTTGGGGTGAGATCTATCCATGTGAAGGAATTGGGATCACTGGTTCCGTCATAATCGTTTGAAATTTTTGCTACCAAGGAATTTCCGGGGTAATAATATGCACTCATGAAGGAAAGCACCTCATTGGTATAAAGATCAAAATTCATGGCAGGTGTGATCAGCCAATCTTCGTTCACATTATTCACGCCACCGCCATACCCGTCCATTTTAGCACATCCGGAAGCAGAAGTTCCATGGGTGGTATCGATGGCCCAGGCCTGGTCTGGCCCCTGGATATTCTGTGAGATCATAGGTGACAAAGTCAAGTTATTGAAATCGCGATGGAAAATAATCACGCCATTGGGAGTAGTTGCGTTTGCAGAAGGGGCTGTACCATCTGTTTTATAATTGATAAGTGTTCCCGAATTGGTATAGGGATAAATGGCAAACCAATAGTGCGAGTTGCTCGGTAATCCGGTAAACATGCAGGTTTGTATGCCTGGAAAAATATTCAAAGCAGCGCTTCCGTCTGATAAATCCGGATCATCTGGAATCGGGGTGCCATCGACCGGAGCCACGATGTTGTTTGCATTGCTGGCAAGAACAAGATAGGCTGTGGGGACTTGTCCTCCGGTCGCATCGGTCCAGTGGAGGGTGACTTTAAAATAGCCCGGTGTTGCAGTGAAATTTGTAGGGTAATTCGTGGGTTCCGGCAGAACGGAATTGTACGCAGTCCATGCTATATTATCAATGGTCACCTGACCTGAGCTTGCACTGTCAGATTGAAGGAACTTCATAATAAAATCACCTACGACATTTACATTTATGGTGCCAGAGTTATGTACATTGGAGGTATCCCCACTTCCTCCCGGGCTGGTAACATTAGCGTATTTAACATTATTTACATAGAAATCCAGGTTCACAGCAGTTGAAAAAGCCTGTTTATAATCAAAATTGACGGTCCCGCAACCATTGTGGATTATTCCTGAATAGACCTTTGCAGAAGGAGTGCGATTTTTCCCCATGCACGGACTGGGATCAATAACTCAAGTTTCGGGGTTAATAAAAAATGTTGATTTTTCAGTATTCATGCAACTTTCTTAATATTTTTATCATTTATATTACTGGCAAGAAGTTCAATAATCGATGCATTTAATGTTATGTTTCATCTTCCAGCATGATTCTGATAAATTCTTCCGGAATGATTTTAAATCTGCAAAGGATGGTAGAGAGTAATTCACTGAACAGTCCAAAAAGCTTTTCAGCCAGTGTATATTCAATCAATTCATTCTGGACATCCCGAAACACTCCACCTATTGTATCGTATACCTGGAATCGCTTTTTAAGACTCAGCATCATATACGTAATCATGATGATAGAGATATCTGCAATTTGGGCATCAAAATCATTGGATTGGCATTTGCCAAGCCTTAGATATTGTTTTGCTTCTTTGAAAAACACCTCAATACCCCAGCGGATTTGGTAAATTTTAATTGCTTGATCAAATGTCAAATTCATATTATCAGTCAGTAATAGATTCCAGGTCGATTGATTTGGATACTGGGAAAAGAAAAGCCTTACCTGCATTCCTTTGTACCCCACATCAACAACAAAGTAATGCGCTTTTATGTTCCGTGATCGTTTTACTTTTATGGTTCGTTTGCAGCGACGCAGCAGGTGCTGAGCAGCGTAAGATTTATTACCCAGATCATATTTGGCTTTACCCATTTTGCACATCCCAAGAATAAACATGCCTGGCTTTTCGAATATGAACCGTATCAACTCTTCACATATAAACCAACTATCGACCAACAGGAATTCTGGTTTTAAACCCGCTTTGAGAGCCCGGCTAATCATGTTGATCAGTGAGGTGATCTTGGATATTTCAAGTTCTTTGATACGTAAGGTTCCCGGTGCATTTACAGGCCGGCTTTTATTATATCGTGTCCTTAATACTTTCTTTGTAAGCCCATATGGTTTCTGCGGATTTTTTCCTTTTTCATTATGTAGTGAAAAATCTATGGGGATAAAATTAAGGCTATCCCAGTACGTGAGAAAAAGACCCTTAAAACCAAGGATAGAACGATGAAATACATGATCCCATATCCGGCTGATTCCTTCCAGGGTTTTACCTCGTTTTTGCATTGCTGTGTCATCGGCTATCAAACACCGAATACCATTTTTCACCGTGGTTACAGAGCGTTGTTTCAAGATCTCGAAGCGAAAAACCATGGCCGTAATGATTATCCGCCAATCAGTCATGGGGTTATTTTTAATGCCATAAAAGGCATCTTTCCCCGCACTGGTTACATTACCTTCCAGGTTCACACTACGAAATATGGTCATCTGCCCAACCGTCATGAGAATTAATTTCAATATGGCTTCATTAAAGGATATACCCTTGGTTTTTAAGCTGGAAAAAAGGCCAGCAATCCTATTGTTGTTGAAATGTTTAAAGAGTGAGACGATGGAATACTCTTTTTGCTTATCGTTTTGTAAAAAATTTTTGAGTTCATGAATACTTTTTGTACCTTTGGTTTGTGGTGTCATCTCTTTTGGTTTTTTGTTTATAACTAATTCAAATATAACCAAATATGGGAGATGGCGCCACATTTTTATCATTAAGTTATCAGCATTTTATTAACACATATATATAATTAAGATTGTTCAAATTCTAACCCCGAAACTTGAGT
>JBEKST010000003.1:0-24161 GCA_049516815.1 Bacteroidales bacterium
TGCTGGATGCTGGATGCTGGACGCTGTGTACCTGTTTAAATAATTCGTAATTCGTAATTCAGTCTTATGGAATCCTCATGTACTTATGTGCCTGTATGGATATCTTCCATTTCGGGTGTGCCTGGATGTATTTCACGATCACCGGGATTATGTAATCACGCCGACTCCATTCGGGTTGAAGATAGATGATGCACGAGGATGATACATGCCCGGCATTTTCCTCTGCCCAATATAAGTCCGGTATATCCTCGATAATGACTTTTAATTCATTGGCTTTTGCGAAGATCTCCGGTAATGGAGGTGCGTCTTTTTTTGGTGAAAGGCAGATCCAGTCCCACTTGCCGCTAAGTTCCGAGGATCCTGATGTTTCCAGAAATGTGGCGATCCCCATCCGGTGAAGGCCCTGACAAAGGTAATCGAGGTTGTATAGAAGCGGTTCTCCTCCTGTGACTACAATGGCTTTTGCAGGATATGAAGCGGCATGTTCAATGATCATTTCAGCGGCTACCGGCGGGTATTTTTCGGAGCTCCAGGATTCTTTGCTGTCGCACCAGTGACAACCTACGTCGCAGCCCCCGATCCTCGCGAAGTAAGAAGGTCTGCCTGTATGGAAACCTTCTCCCTGGAGGGAATAAAATTCTTCCATGAGCGGAAGCACTTTCCCTTCTTTCAGCAATATTTCATCGTCTGGGCTCAACCGGTCAGAACTTAATTTCTTTTTTAGCAGCCTTCAGGGTGTTGAGGAGGAGAGATACCCGGGTCATCGGGCCGATCCCGCCAGGTACCGGTGTAATGTAGCTGCATTTCTTTGCAACATCAATAAAATTCACATCCCCGGTCAACTTGTATCCGGATTTTGTTTCTTCAGAAGGAACCCTGTGAATTCCGACGTCAACTACAACTGCATCTTTTTTTACCATTTCCGCGGTCACGAATGCCTTTTTCCCCATAGCAACAATAAGGATGTCGGCTGTCGCGGCGATGGCTTGAAGATTTGGGGTATGGCTATTGCACAGGGTGACGGTTGCATTCCCGGTTTTTCTTTTGCGTGAAAGAAGGATGCTGACTGGAGTACCGACGATGTTGCTTCTCCCGAGTACCACACAGTGTTTTCCTTCCGTTTCTATCTTGTAAGATTCCAGCAGGGTTATAATACCATATGGAGTTGCCGGAAGGTAAGAGGGGATATTCAGCACCATCCGGCCGACATTTACAGGATGGAAACCATCTACGTCTTTGGCAGGGTCGATGCTTTCGATGATCGTGTGTTCATCAATATGTTTTGGAAGAGGCAATTGTACGATAAACCCGTCGATCTCCGGATCGTTGTTAAGAAACCGGATGACCTCAAGGAGTTTTTCCTGCGACAGGTTTGCTGGATATTTATAAACGGAAGAAATGAATCCTACTTCTTTGCAGTCTTTCTCTTTTGATGCTACGTATGTCTGGCTTGCGGGATCTTCACCTACAAGGATGGCAGCCAGGTGAGGCGCTTGTTTGCCCTCATCAAGCATTTTTGTTTTCACCTCTGTTGCAATTTCTGCCTTTATCCTGTCGGATATCATTTTCCCGTCGAGTAAATTCATGGCGTTCTCTTTGTTAATTCATATTTCTCATGTTCCGCATCATGTTGGCCACTCCTCTGCCCTTGCTCGCGGTCACCATTTTCATCATACGTCGTGTGTCATCAAACTGCTTGATGAGCCGGTTGACTTCCTGGATGGTGGTACCACTTCCTGCTGCGATCCGTCTCCTTCGGCTTCCGTTGATCACGGAAGGATCTTCCCGTTCTTCAGGAGTCATCGAATGGATGATAGCTTCAATACCTTTAAAAGCATTGTCATCGATGTCGAGGTTCTGGATCGCCTTTCCCATTCCGGGCAACATTCCCATCAGGTCTTTGACATTGCCCATTTTCTTGATCTGTTTGATCTGGGAAAGAAAATCGTTGAAATTGAACTGATTTTTGGCAATTTTTTTCTGGAGTTTATGGGCTTCTACTTCGTCAAACTGTTCCTGGGCCCTTTCGACAAGCGACACGATATCCCCCATACCCAGAATACGGTCGGCCATACGTTCGGGGTAGAAGATATCGATGGCTTCCATTTTTTCACCGATCCCCACAAATTTGATAGGTTTCTCAACCACTGCGCGGATGGTCAGCGCTGCTCCACCGCGGGTATCGCCGTCGAGTTTGGTAAGGATCACTCCTTCGTAATCGAGCCGTTCATTAAATGCTTTTGCCGTATTCACAGCATCCTGCCCTGTCATGGCATCCACGACGAACAATGTTTCATGCGGGTTAACTGCTTTCTTCACAGCCGCAATCTCATTCATCATCTCTTCATCGATGGCCAGCCGGCCGGCGGTATCGATGATCACGACATTAAATCCCCGGTCTTTTGCTGAAGTAATAGCATGTTTTGCGATCTTAACCGGATCTTTGTTATCATCTTCGGAATATACTTCGATTTCGACCTGCTGTCCAAGGACTTTCAGCTGTTCGATAGCAGCAGGACGGTAAACATCACCGGCAACAAGTATCGGGCTTTTTCCTTTTTTTGTTTTAAGGTAGTTGGCCAGCTTGACGGAAAAGGTGGTTTTCCCTGAGCCCTGTAAACCTGCTATCAGAATAATGGCCGGATCTCCTTTAAGATTCAGGTCGGTTTTCATGCCCCCCATCAGGTCTGTCAGCTCGTCATGCACGATTTTCACCATCAACTGGGCCGGTGAAACAGCAGTGAGAACATTCTGTCCGAGCGCTTTTTCCTTGACCGTGTCGGTAAACTGCCTGGCTATCTTGAAACTGACGTCGGCATCGAGTAATGCTTTCCTGACATCCTTTAAGGTTTCTGCTACATTGATCTCGGTAATATGGCCTTGTCCCTTGAGTACTTTAAACGCCCGGTCGAGCTTATCGGTCAATCCTTCAAACATAGATTTTTTCTTTTATTAGAAATTTCTACTTTAAAAATCCTTTGCAAAAGTACGAAAAAATTGGTTTGTTGTTCAGGATTGAGAAGGCCGGAATGGAGAATAAGAGGTTGTCCCATTGTGTTGTCATGGAGGATCATCTTTTTTTTACTCCCTTTGGTTGCTTACTAATAAATATTATGTAAGTTTGCGAGAACAATTATTTATCAACTAAAAATTTCAGGTCATGAAAAAAGCATTACTCATTATTTTTAGCATTGCACTTTCTATAAGTTCATTTGCGCAAACTTGGGTTTCACAGGGACTGGGATGGACTGCAACTCCCTTAGGTATCATGAATATTTCCATCGTAAATTCGCAGGTTGTTTGGGTTGCCGGAAGTGACGGCTCAGGTGGCAACTTACCCATTCAGAATTTCAGCAAAACCATAAATGGGGGCACAACATGGACTCCCGGAACAATAACAGGAGCTACCGGGCTCTCAATTTCTATGATCTCGGCTGTTGATGAAAATACAGCCTGGGTTGCGATGTTTAAAGTTTCAGGCTCAAATCCCCAGGGAGTCTACAAAACCACGAACGGTGGTGCCACCTGGGTTCATCAGGCGTCTGCATTATATACCAACGCATCATCTTTCCCCGATTGTATTTATTTCTGGGATTTAAATAATGGTATCGTCATGGGCGACCCTATCAACGGCAAATTTGAGATATATACCACGACGGACGGAGGAACCACATGGACAGCTGTTCCCGGTGCCCAGATGCCCGACATCCTAACTGGCGAAGCTGGATGGACTAGTGATTTTTGTGTTTTAGGCAACAATGTTTGGTTCGGGACGAATAAAGGAAGGGTTTTTGCATCAACTGACCAGGGCCATAATTGGATCGCAGCTGCACCTACGGGATTCTCTGGAAAAAATTTATACCCTGCGTTCAAAGATAATCTTAATGGTTTGGTTTTAAAATATTATTCTGCTGCGGATACATCGAACCTGCTTCAATCCTCCTCCGACGGCGGAGCTACTTATTCTCCTTTGACCTACCAGGGATCAGTATTAACCGGTGACCTTAAATATGTTCCGGGCTCTACAAATACTTATGTCACAACCGGATGGGACGGAACTGACCAGGGAGACACACGCATGGGTGTTACCTATTCATTCGATGGAGGAGCTACCTGGATTACAGATGCCGACATAAACACGGTTGGATTAACCTGTTCTTCCTGGTTAAATGATTCAACCGGTTGGGTCGGAGGTTTTAATAGTGGGACGAGTGATGGTATCTTTAAATACAACAGCGTACTTCTTCCGCCTGAAGCACCTGTTGCCAATTTTATGACACCTGATACCCTGATCGTCGTGGGAGGAACTGCTACTTTCACAAACCTTTCGACCGGTTATCCGACCACGTATTTATGGGCATTCCCTGGTGGGAGCCCACCAAGTTCAACACTACAGACACCACCGCCTATCACATACAATAATCCTGGCAGCCACGATGTATCACTGATGGTAACCAACAATAATGGATCAAACACCATGACCAAATCCAATTATATCCATGTTGGCGGTGTTGGCTTCAAGGAACTCAGTGCAAATGCTGTATCTGTTTTCCCGAATCCTGTAAAAGATGTTATGACGGTTCAGGCTATCAATAACATTAAAGAAATTTATATCTACAATGCAACCGGTCAGCTTGTGATCAACCAGACGGTTAATGCAAAAACAATTACCGTTAATACTTCTGGTCTGACTACCGGTATCTATACCCTGAAAGCTATTTTGGACAACGGTACGATTAATAAAAAAGTTGTTATCCAATAATCCCTTTCTACAAATCAGGACGGAAGTCCAGGTGGAATTACAGGAAGCTGTCTCAATACGAGGCAGCTTTTTTTTTGCCGGCCTCATTTTTTTTGACTTTTAAATTTGAATTTTTTTTCCCTTTGCATATAGGATCCCGAAGACGCTGAGATTATGGAAGAACATCCTTTTCATATCAGGATCACATGCGGGTTCATGATATAAATCAAGCTCCTCATCCTCCTACTAAGCCTGGTAGTTATAAAAAAATTCTTCGCCTGAAAAGTTAGGAATGAAACCGGTAAAAAATAGAGTATATTTGTGTTCTGAAAACCTCTAAACTGATTTCTATATGAAAAAGATTTTTATTCTTGCATTCTCTTTATGTATGCTTGTTTTTCCCGGCAGATCTCAAAAAAATATACCGGTACAAAATATTGCAAATGATACTGCTCAATACCCTTATTGGGTGCAGATGATGCAGGATCCAACGGTGAACTTTTTTAAAGTTCAGCGGGCGTTCAATATCTATTGGCAAGACCGAAAGATCACAAGAGGTTGCGGATGGAAACCATTCAAGCGCTGGGAATACATGATGCAAAGCCGTGTACTTCCGAACGGTGACCGTCCAGCACCTGAACTGGCAGAACATGCATATGAGCAATTCTTAAAGAGTTACACATCCCAAAACGGAAACTGGGTTTCTTTGGGTCCTGCCACTATTCCGTTGCCGGGGCCTGCAGGTTATGAAGGATTGGGAAGGATAAATACGGTTGCATATCATCCTACCGACCCGAATAAGATTTATATAGGTGCACCTTCCGGCGGAATGTGGCAGTCATCCGATGCTGGTCTTACATGGGTTACGCATACGGATACCATGCCCACATTGGGTGTTTCCGCCATCATCGTGGATTATTCTTCTCCCAACAGGATCTTTATCGGAACCGGAGATCGCGACCATGGCGATGCCAGCGGATTGGGTGTTTATAAAAGTATTGACGGCGGATTGACCTTGACTCCTTCAAAAACTGGGATGGGCGACAAAACCGTTGGCAGGATGATCCAGGATCCTACTAATCCATCGATCCTGCTTGCGGCCACCAGCGGGGGCATCTACCGTACTATTGACGGAGGGAACAACTGGACGATGACACAGGCCGGAAACTTCAGCAGCATTGAGTTTAAACCGGGGAATCATTCCACTGTTTATGCTGCCGGCGGTTACTATTTTTACCGGTCACCCGATAATGGGGTAACTTTTAACATTATCACCTCCGGCCTAAACGGTGGACAACGTTCAACCATCGCCGTCAGCGCAGCAAACCCTGCCTATGTTTATATTCTTTTTGCTGCTTATGATAATGGGTACGGCGGAGTATACCGTTCCACCGATTCCGGACTTTCTTTCAGTCTTCGTTCCAGTACACCGAACATCCTTGACTGGAGTTGCGATGGAAGCGGTACCGGCGGACAAGGCTGGTATGATCTTGCTTTAACTGCTGATCCGACCGATGCCAACACAATATATGTTGGGGGTGTAGATGTATGGAAATCAACGAATGGCGGGATAAATTGGACTATCAATTCGCACTGGTATGGAGGATGCAGTGTGCCGGCAGTTCATGCAGACTGCCATTATCTGGGGTTTTCACCGGTAAATGGACAGTTGTTTGCAGGGAATGATGGTGGTGTATTTTCTACCCCAAACGGCGGTACAACATGGAACTACCTGATTACCGGGGTTACCATTGGTCAGATCTATAAACTGGGACAGGCTCAGCTGTCAAAGAACCATGTCATCAATGGATTCCAGGATAACGGAACCTATACATTAACCCCGACCGGCTGGGTTGAGACCGGAGGAGGCGACGGGATGGAATGCATCATTGACTATTCTAATGACGCCTACTCTTACTACACGGTATATTACGGTGATATCTACCGGAGATATAATAATTCCAACGAAGATCACATTGCAGGAAACGGTACGAACGGGATCACGGAAAGCGGAGCATGGGTAACCCCGTTTATCCTGCATGCAACAGACCCGAACACGATATTCATCGGCTACAAGAATATCTGGAGAAGCAACAATGTCAGAGCAAATAATCCAACCTGGCAGAAAATATCGGATAACCTGGCCGGAAGCAACGGCAATGATATGTCGGTGGTTGAAAATTCACCTGCAAATACGAATATTCTCTATGCTGCCCGTTCAGACAACCGCTTATTCCGATCCGACAACTGCATGGATTCCAATCCTGCATGGATCGATCTTACCTCTTCGCTTCCTGTAATATCAACACCTACCAGCATTGCTGCACATCCGACCGATCCAAACACGGTTTATATCACCGTGGGTAATTCAGTTTATAAATCTGTAAATAAAGGCCTTACCTGGACTAATATCAGCTTAAACCTGCCAGCTGTGCATATGAATTCGATTGCCTATTATAAAAATGACCTGGAAGGACTATACATCGGCACAGATGCCGGTGTTTATTACAAAGATGCCTCCATGACCGGTTGGGTTGCCTTCAACAAAGGACTTCCCGCCAATGCCAAGATTACGGAAGTGGAAATTTATTATGATAACGACAGTGTTTCCAGTGATGTGATCAGGGGATGCACCTATGGAAGAGGACTATGGAGCTCAGACATGTATCACGCAGCCCCGGTGGCTGATTTCACAGCCAGCAAAACCAACCTGACTGCCGGTTGCAGCGACAATTTCACTGACCTGTCGAGTGGTACGCCGACTAACTGGCAATGGACATTTTACGGGGGTACTCCTTCTACGTCAAATGTCAAGAACCCTTCGGGGATCATTTATAACACCCCAGGAACCTATTCCGTGAAAATGAAAATCTGGAATGGGAACGGATCGGATTCCATTGTTAAGACAAATTATATCACGGTAGGTAATGCCCAGGCCCCGGCCGTTGAGTTTACGGCCGACAAAACAGTGCTATGCGAAGGTGACATCGTTCACTTCCAGGATGAAAGCGAATATTGTCCAACAGCATGGTACTGGGAGTTTGCACCAACTACTCTTACCTTCATCCAGGGAACAACAGCCAGCAGCCAGAACCCGGTTGTACAGTTTAACGCTCCCGGGTTATACACGGTAAGGCTGACTGCCAGCAATAGTACGGGGACCAACTTTTTGACCAAAATGTATTATATCGCTTATGGCGGTTACATGCTTCCCTTTACCGAAGGATTTGAGAATGGTTTTGATAACCAACATTGGACGATCCAGAATTCGGACAATGATAAAACCTGGGATACGATCACCGTGGCTGGTTCTAATCCAGGACACGTGGCTGCCTGGATTAATTTACATGACTATAACATGCAGATGAACCGTGATCAGCTCATCAGCCCACCCCTGAATTTTTCTTCCTACACCTCATTGATGTTGAGTTTCCAGCATGCCTATGCGCAGCATGCCACTATAATAGATTCCCTGATCGTGAAGATCTCCTCCGATTGCGGAATAACCTGGACCCGCCTTCTCGCTGCAGGGCCCAATGGCACCCCAAATGTCTTTGCAACCCATGTACCGATGTCAACATCCTTCTTTCCCCAATCCGATTACGATTGGTGCGGTTCTGCGTATGGAACGAGTTGCTACCAGTTAGATATTTCTTCCTGGGCCGGACAACGGAATATCAAGATCCTGTTTGAATCATATAATCGCCGCGGAAACAACATCTTTCTCGATAACATCAGCATCTCCGAATATACCGGAGTTCCTGATCCGGGAAATAACCGTGAAGAGATCAGAGTTTACCCCAATCCCACAAACGGTTTAGTAAACCTGTTTATTTTAAATCCTTCTTCCAGTATCGATCTGTCTGTTATCAATCTGCAAGGACAATCCTTATTTGCAGATCATTTTTCAGCCAAAGCAGGAAACCTTGAAAAACAACTTAATTTTTCAGGCTTCCCAAAAGGGGTTTATTTTTTCCGGGTTGTAACCGATAAAACAACCGTTGTAAAAAAAGTAATATTGGATTAATATGACAAAAAAAAAATTCCTCCTCCTGTTGATCCTTTCAGCTTGTGTTCAACCTGCCACAGATAAAAAGCTTTTGGAAAAAGAACTGATTAAAACCGACCAGGAATTCAGCCAGATGAGTATTGAGAAAGGCATGAAAGAAGCATTTCTTTTCTATGCTGCTGATTCCGTGATCATGCTAAGGCAAGGTAATTTCCCGCTAATCGGTAAAGCAGCGCTTATAAAACATTTGGCGACCGTTCCGGATAACCAGATCCATCTTCAGTGGATTCCTGTTACGGTTGAAGCTACAGGCAACCTGGGGTATACTTTCGGAAAATGGGAATTGCGGTTTACCGGTAAAGATACCGTTGAATATGGCAACTATGTGACCATCTGGAAAAAGTTTCCCGGGGGAAAATGGAAATATGTTCTCGATGGAGGAAACGATACTCCAAAACCTGACTGAGTAATAAAGTTTGTAAAGTTAATGAGACTGTTATTTTGTGAACGAAGTGAAGCAAAATAACTAGTCGAATTAATCCCGACGAAGGAGGGATCTTATAAAGTTATAAAGTATATTGACTTTTCTACTCACCATTCACCATTCACTATTCACCGGTTTTTCATTTCGCCATTTCGCTATTTCCTTACATTTGTATCCTCAAATCCCGGTTCATGCATCTTTTTTATTCACCTGTTGTAACTCAAGGACCGAATCTCCTTGGCGAACAGGAATCATGGCACTGCACGCGTGTGCTTAGGCTGGGAGAAGGTGGAAAAATCCACCTGACCGATGGACATGGAAACCTCTATGAATGCGTGATCCAAAACGCTGATTCAAAAAAGTGCATCGTAAATGTGATTTCCATTAAGACTGAATACCTGAAGCGAAAAAACTACCTGCACATCGGCATTGCGCCTACGAAAAGTATGGACCGGTTCGAATGGTTCCTGGAAAAGGCAACCGAGATCGGGATCAATGAGATCACTCCTGTATTCTGCGCTCATTCAGAACGGATCAGGATCAAAACGGAACGCCTTCAAAAGATCCTCGTCAGTGCCATGAAACAATCACTGAAAGCCTACCTGCCTATCCTGAATGAGCCTGTCGATTTAAGGAAGCTTTTAAGCAAAGATTATCCAGGGCAGAAATTTATCGGATACTGCGAATCCGGCGAAGAGGATGAACTTCAGAAAGTGTATCAGCAAGGAGCCAATGCCTTGATCCTGATTGGGCCGGAAGGTGATTTTTCCCCGGAAGAGATCCTACTTGCAAAAAAAGAAGGATTCATTCCAATAAGCCTGGGAAAAAGTCGTTTACGAACTGAGACTGCCGGGATTGTGGCATGTCATACGATCATGATGATGAACTCATGATTTGCATTAAATTTTGATTTTTTTATGAAAAGATGGATCTTTTTTATCGGTATTTTTTTTCTGTTTTCTTCTTTCTCACCTCCTTCATCCTATCAGATCGCATTACTGAAGTACAACGGAGGGGGCGACTGGTATGCCAATCCTACATCACTGCCAAATCTTGTGAATTTTGCCAATAAAAACCTGGGAACCAATATCAGTGATGATGTGGCTACCGTAGATGCCGGAAGTCCTGAGATTTTCAACTATCCGTTCGTACACATGACCGGCCACGGAAATGTAATCTTCTCAGTGCAAGAGCAAAAAAATCTCAGGGATTACCTTATCGGAGGAGGATTCCTGCATATCGACGATAATTACGGTATGGATAAATTCATTCGTCCGCAACTTAAAAAACTCTTCCCGGAACTTGACCTTGTTGAGCTTCCCATCAGTTTTCCTTTCTATCATAAACCTTTTGATTTTCCGAATGGCCTTCCCAAGATCCATGAACATGACGGTTTGCCGGCCCAGGGATTCGGATTGTTCTGGGAAGGCAGGCTTATCATCTTCTATACTTACCAGTGTGATCTTGGCGACGGATGGGAGGATCAGGATGTTCATCATGATTCCGAGCCAACCCGGCTAAAAGCCTTGCAGATGGGAGCAAATATACTTCAATACGTCTTTACGAACCGGTAGTTGTTGAATTCTGATTGGTTCTTCCTGAAAAGATGAAATATTGCAGCTTCTTAACTTTTGTTTTCCACTCTTTCAGATTGTTTTTCCCTACCTTTGTCAATACAGTATTTCGATAAAGAGATTTCATGACTGATCTTTACAACAAGTTGTTTGAAGATGTCCGGTTCAGGGAAGGATTGAAAGCCTGCCTGAATTGCGGGACCTGTACTGCCATCTGTCCGGCCGCCGAATTCTACGATTACCAGCCACGCAGAATACTGGATATTCTCCAGACAAAGGATGATTCACAGATCGAAGACTTGCTGAAAAGTAATACAATCTGGTACTGCGGTGAGTGTATGTCATGCGTTACACGCTGTCCACGAGGAAATGCACCCGGGTTGATAATCCAGTCATTACGTTCTTTATCACAGGAATTGGGGTATTTTACCGAATCAGAAAAGGGCCGTCAGCAGCTGGCAATCAAACGAACCATCGGTAAATGGATCCTCGAATACGGTTATTGCCTCTTCCCTTCAGAGATCATGCCTGACATGCATCCTGAACAGGGCCCTATCTGGGAATGGGAACATAAGAATATTGAAGCTGTTATGCTCAGGCTCGGAGCCAATTATAAAGGGACCGGTCCGGGGATTCTCCGGAAGATCCCGGATGATGCGCTGGATGAGATCTACAAGATCTTTGAGGTCACTGGCGGAATCTCCAGGTTTGATAAAATCGAAGAATTTTCCAGAAAAAAAGCACGTGAAATGGGAATGGACATGAAAGACGGGACCAATGATGATTATATGAAGTTCATCTTTACTGCAAATTCAGGAGATCATACAAAGAAACATGAAGGTTGAAGGGAAACAGCGTATCTGGAAGGATTACCAGAAACAGATCGCAGATGATCATTTCTTTTATGTAAGAAGTTGTGTCAGGCAGAATTTTTTTCCCGGCTCTGAGAAAACTTTCTTACGTATCTTACAGTCCGAACTTCAAAAGGATATTTATGAAAATCCTTCCCATACCACCTGTTCCGGTATCGGCTACCATACGGATATCGTTCCTTTCGAGACTGCCATGACCATAGTGGCCCGGCAATTTGCACTGATGACCGAAGCCGGGTATGAAAATTTCGTTACTTCCTGCATCACTTCTTTTGGACTGTATTCCGAAGTTCTGGAAACATGGCATCACTTTCCTGAAACGGAAGAGAAGACCCGTGGATTCCTGCTCAAAGCCACCGGGAGAGAGTTCAAAAAGCCCAACAATGTATCCCATGCCTCCGATATCATCTTTAGGTTCCGGAAAGAAATTGCGGAAAAAGGGAAATACAGGCTGGTAAACCAACATACCGGCCAGCCCTTGCGCGTTGTGGAACATATTGGCTGCCACTATTCCAAGATGTTCCCCAGCAAAGGAATTGGCGGGGCAGAATATCCGTATGTTCTGATCGGCATGATCGAAGATTGGGGTGGAGAGGTGATCGACTACCCTGAACGACGGCATTGCTGCGGGTTTGGTTTCCGGCAATACTTGATACAAGCCAACCGCGGTTTCTCGATTTCCTGCTCAAAGAAAAAGTTTGATTCGATGGAACCTTACAAACCGGATATGATCCTCACCAACTGCCCGGGTTGCCCCATGTTTCTCGACCGATGGCAATATGCGATCAGCGAGATGGAAGGAAAAACCTATGGGGAAAATGGCCGGGGAATCCCGGTACTGACTTATGAAGAGCTCGCGGGACTTGTCCTCGGATACAATCCATGGGATCTCGGTTTACAGGTTCACCAGGTTCCAATTGAACCATTATTAGACAAGATCGGCATTCCATATGATCCCGAAATGAAATTCAGGGGCGTCGATGGCCAGGATCTTGGCAAACCGGAATCCCCTTCTTTCCTGAAATTTTATCCAGTATGAGCAAAACGGCCATCATCATCGGAGCGGGTACAGCCGGGATGGAAACTGCATCTCAACTTGCACGACTCGGAATTGAAGTCGATCTGATCGAAAAACAACCTCGTCTTGGTGGCCACCTGAATAGCTGGGACCGTCTGTTTCCCAACCGGCGAGACAGCAAGGAAGTGCTTGAGTACTTGGAACTGGGAATGAATGATGGCATCTCCCTGCACCTGAATACAGAGATCGACGCTATCCGGAAGACAGGAGAAAGGTTTACCGTTGTCCTCCGGGGCGGGAATGAACTTTATTCCGATGCTCTGGTCATTGCAACGGGGTACGAGGTTTTTGATGCACGGAAAAAGGAAGAATACGGTTACGGAATCTATGATAACGTGATCACTTCCGTTGAAATAGAAGAGTTTTTCAGGAACAATAAACAGAAGAATCTCTTTGAAGGGATAACGTCTAAGCGTGTCGGGATCGTACATTGTGTCGGTTCCAGGGATGAAAAGGCAGGCAACCTCTACTGTTCAAAATTATGTTGTGTAACAGGCGTCAAACAGGCCATCGAGATCAAAGAGTTCATACCGGATGCCGAAATCTTCTGTTTTTACATGGATCTTCGCATGTTCGACCGCTATTTTGAGGAGATGTATTACGAAGCGCAAGAGAAATGGGGGATTCAGTTCATCCGCGGAAGGCTTTCCGAAGCTGCTGAAAATCCGGATCATACCATCTTGGTCAAACTGGAAGACACCCTGACCGGCTTTCCATTGAAAATGAAAGTCGACCTGCTAATTCTCCTCGTAGGGTTTGTAGCCTCACCCGAAACCCGGCGGCTGGCAGCTATGCTGGGATTAAAAGAAGGTGAGGACCGGTTTCTTTGCCCGGCCGATGAACATACTATCACGAATTCCACAGCGATCCCGGGAGTTTTTCTTGCCGGAACCGTGAAAGGACCGGCAGGTATAGCAAATACCATCACAGACGCCCGGTCCACAGCACTTCAGGTCGCTGCCTATTTAAAATAAATCCAGTATGAAATCCTTTGGCTATACGATCAGTGAAGACCGGCAAATTGATTTCGATGCGAATGACCGGAAAGTGACCGGGTTCATTAACGCAATCGAACCTTCGATCCGGCTGTGCTTGGGCTGCGGAAGCTGTACTGCAACCTGTTCGGCAGGCCATTTCACGGATCTCAACATCCGGAAAATCCACACCTTTGTGCAGAGGGGGGAATTGCGACATCTAAAAAAAGAAATCATGAAATGCATGCTCTGCGGCAAATGCCAGCTTGTCTGTCCACGCGGCGTTAACCTGAGAAACCTGATCCTTTTAATCCACACTGCATTGGAAACATCCGAATTATGACTTTTAACTTATTCGTTCTTCCGTTTATCCTTGGATTGATCTTCCTGCTCTTCAGCCTGGTGAAAAAGAACAGGGTCTGGATCCGTGAGATGGATTCCACGGACAGGAAAAAACTTAAGGACGGTTGGCGCAGCCACAGACTTTTCCTGGCCCTCAGGGAGATCTTCTTCGAAAGCTTGCTGCACCGGAAGATGTTTCGCAGGAATCCGCTACTGGGATATATGCACATGAGTTTTGCCTTCGGGTGGTTTCTCCTGATCCTGTTCGGAAATATGGAATCAAGGATCTATAGCGGGTTATGGATAAATCCACCCTATTATCCCATTTTCATGAAATTTTTTATTCATGATAAACACGTTCTTCCATTTGAAATTTTTACTGTTCCCGGTTTTTTCAGGTTCTCTATGGACCTTATCCTGTTATTTATCCTGAGCGGGCTGGTGATGGCAATCATCAAACGCAGCCATTCAAAATGGTTCGGGTTGAAGAAAAACACGCAGCTGCAGTTTACTGATAATGTAGCCAAGACCTGCCTTTGGTTGATCTTCCCGCTACGACTTCTTGCCGAAAGCTTTACAGCCGGGGCCTATGGTTACGGAGGCGGATTTGTTACGCAGCATCTCGGCAATGTACTGGCCTTTGTCTGGCCGCTCTCCGATAAAGCCGTTGCTTATTCTTTCTGGTGGATGTATTCACTGAGCCTAGGAATCTTTTTCGTTACGCTGCCTTATTCAAGATATATGCACATTCCGACTGAGCTAATATTGATCCTTTATCGGAACTTCGGGATTTATCCTAAAAAGGGTTCAGAATATTTCTCCAAAATTGAAATCTTGTCATGCCCGCGCTGCGGGGTTTGTATTGATGTATGCCAGATGAGCACAGCTGCAGGAATTAATGACATTCAGGCAGTTTATTTCCTGCAATCCATTCGTAACCAGCAGGTCATGGGGCAAATTACTATGCGTTGCCTGGTCTGCGGCCGTTGCCAGGAAATATGTCCCGTAGGAATTCATGCTGATTTTCACCGGATCGTCCAGCGGGAATATTTCCAGCAGACACAATCGCAGGATTATTCTTACCTTATGCAAGAAACCACCCGGAAGGCAGAGGTGGTCTATTTTGCGGGCTGCATGTCGCATCTTACGCCGACCATACCAGTAGCCATGAAAAAGATTCTGGATGTGGCGGGAGTTGATTATATTTTTCTGGATGAGGATCGTTCTGCTTGCTGTGGCAGGCCATTGATGCTTGCAGGAAAGTCGAGTCAGGCGCAAGACCTTGTTGACCAGAATAAAAGAAAAATATTGGATTCAGGAGCAAACATATTGGTAACTTCCTGCCCGATTTGTTTCAGGGTATTCCGGGAAGAATACAAACTTAATATTCGTATTCTCCATCATACCCAATATCTCCTGGAACTGATAAAAAAAGGAAAAGTTCCTCTTCAGGCCTATTTTCGAAAGATTGCATACCATGATCCCTGTGATCTTGGACGGGGTTCCGGCATTTTTAATGAACCCAGGGAGTTGTTGCGGAAGATCGCCGACCTGGTGGCAAGTGGAAATGAAGGTAAGGATTCATTATGTTGTGGCGGAAGTCTTGGACTTCTAAATGCCGGAACGGAAGAAAAAAACAGGATCACAAAGGAAGCGCTTGCCAATTATCTGGAAGGCGATCCCGAAATCCTTGTCACCGCCTGCCCGTTATGTAAGAAAACCTTTGCAAAACTTTCACCCGTTGAAGTGGTGGATATTGCAGAGCTGGTGATGGAAGCCATTCCGGAGTAAGCTGGTGATTTGGCGAGTTGGCGAGCTGATGAGCTGGTGAGCTGATGAGTTGGCGAGCTGATGAGTTGGCGAGCTGATGAGTTGGCGAGCTGATGAGTTGGCAAGCTGATGAATTGTGAATTCAATGTATCGTTTAGTTGTTTAAGCGTTTAGATGCTTATTGACAATACTCTATGAATCGTTAACTTTGCAAATTTCGATATTCAATCCAGCATCCAGCATCCAGCATCCAGCATCCAGCATCCAGCATCCAGCATCCAGCATCCAGAACCCAATATCCAAAACCTAAATTCTATTCTTTTTCTTTCTTCTTGGTAAACTGCCCGAGGTTCATGGCTAAAGAAAAGTAATTGGGATTGAAACTTCCAGCCATGTATGTAGCGCGTGCATAACTCAGGGTAAACATTTTTATCCGGAGGCCGAAACCGTAATTAAATCCGCTGAGGGCGGTACGATCGGTCAGTTTCATTTCCTGGCGCTGGCGGTAGTTATATCCTAATCTGATTGAAAATGCTTTGGCGATGGTGATTTCTGTGCCAACAACGATGTGACGCATCAGTTTATCTGCAAATTTCCCGACATCGCTCTTCTTTTTGGTTTGCCCTGTGATGGCATCTACCTGGTTATCCGGACTCAATGGATCATTGTAGGTCAGGTCCCATTTTTCCAGGTTATTATAGAGGACTGAAATCCTCACGGGAATGTGTTTGAGTTTTGTCGCGATGCCTGCCTGCATTTCAAAGGGCAATGGATCTCGGGTCCCGGGAATATAGGAAACCAGTTGGATCCCGATATTCCGTGCAACAAGAGAAGCGGAGAAGATGTCATCGGTAGTATTATACGAACCTGCCACATCAACGGCGAGTCCAAAGGAATGGTAGCTTTCAAGTTGTGAATAGATCAGTTTTCCGTTGGCGCCAATGGAAAAATGCGGGCTTAAGGTCCTGCCCCATCCGATGTTTAGTGCATATTCACCAGCACTGAAATCGCCCCCGGTATTCCCTGCGATATCGGCATAGGTAAACTTTCCGTAATTGATAAACTGGAAGGTTCCGACAAAGTTGCCCACTTTGCTGAACGATCTGGAATACATGATATCACCATAGCTGTATGCCGTCCGAAGAGAAACAAAATCAAGGGCCAGGGTATTGTTCATATCGGCAGTAATGAGCGAAGGGTTTGTCAGTACCAGGCTGATGTCATTGTCTTTGATTGCCGATATATTCCCACCCATCGACGCTACCCTTGCGGAATTGGTGCGGTCAAGAAAACCGAAAGTGGAATTGCCCCCGATCTGGGCAAAAGATGAAAAGGCGATAATTCCGGAAAGAAAAGTGATGAGAAAAGGTCGAGGTAGATGCTGCACAGTATGGATGATTATTTTAAAGATAACGATGATGCTACGAAAATATTATAGTAAGCCTCTTCCCTTTTTCTTTATCTTTTTCTCTTTCTTCAAATCTTCTACCAGTTTATCGAGCAACCCGTTGATGAACAGTTTACTTTTCGGGGTACTGAACAACTTTGACAGCTCAATGTACTCATTCATGGTCACCTTAACGGGTATCGACGGAAATTTCATAAGTTCGACCATTGCCATTTTAATCAGGATGATATCGGTAAGTGCAATCCGTTCAAGTTCCCAATTTTTTGTTTTTAAACTGATCATTTCTTCAAGTTTATCGCTTTGAGCAATGGTTTTCTTGAACAACTCAACGATGAATTTTTTATCCTCTTTGGGATCATCATCTTCATCTTTGGGAAAGAGTGAAACCAGCGACTGTGTATCCGGGAAGTTCTCAGGTATTTGTTTCAGGGTTTTCAGGATGAAGAGGGCAGCCGACTGGTAATCTTCTATCCAGAAGATATTTCGCTCTTCACAATAAAACTGTAGTTCTGCAGATTTCGAAATACATTTTTTGAAGATCCGGTAAACGATATCACGATCGGCTTCAAAAGAGTTTTCAGTTTGGTTGAAATAAGTGCGAAGATCTTTCAGATTCCGGACCTTCATGTAGATCTTGCGAACCATCTCCTGTTCTTCCGTCCAGGAAAATTTGTAGGCGTTGAACTTTTTCTGCAAGTCCTTGTTTTGCTGAAGGCAAAGGATGAGCGAATTCTCAAGAAGTTTCAGGTTAGGGTTTAGTTCTTCTTCGGTCGGGTAAAACTTATTTTTAGCATCCTCCGACCGCATCCGGTAAAATTCAATCACTTCCAGAAAAAAAGAAAATTGCAGATAATAAAGCTCAACGATTTTATCAATGCTCTCCAGAAGGGCTCTTTCTGCAACATCCTGGCGGCTTTCGCCACCCTGGAACCAGGCATAAAGCGCCTGAAAAACTTTGATCCTGTAATGCCTTCTGCCAAGCATATAATTGAGGATGAAAAAGAACAACTGATGTTTCCAAACTGCGGCGCAAAACTAAGGAAAATTTGCTGATTTTTTTCTCTTCTCCCTAAAATACGTTTTTGTTTCAAATAATATTTATATTTTTGCGTTCACTCTACATGAAATTTGAGGATGCACGTTTCAAAAGATAAATACGATGGAAGATAATGAGAAAATAGACAGGGATAGGGACAGAGACCGGGACAAGGAAGAAATTTTTTCGAGGACCGTCAGGGCAGGAAAAAGAACTTATTTTTTTGATGTAAAAGCTACAATTGCGGAGGAACGCTACCTGACCATCACAGAGAGCAAAAGGCGGTTTAATAATGAACAGGGAAAATTCTTTTACGAAAAGCACAAGCTTTTTCTTTACCGTGAAGATTTTGAAAAATTTGTTAACGGCCTGAATGATGCCATTGAATTTATCCAGACAGGGAAAGCTCCTGAACGGATAGAACCTGAGCCTGAAGAGAATCACGATACCGTCGAAACCCCGGTAACCACAAAGCACACCGATATCTCCTTTGATGACTTAAGTGCGGCTTCAGAAGAGAAATAACAGTAATCAAATTCAAGCAGATTCGGCCATCCGGATGGATGGCTTTTTTATTTTTCAACAGTTTTCAACACGTTGCTTTTATAGCATAATTTTGCGACCTTTGTAGGTTATTGTGTCAGTGCGAAATTTTACTAAAATCAATAGACCCGGAAAATGGGGAAAGTAATCGCCATAGCAAATCAGAAAGGGGGTGTAGGAAAAACTACAACGGCCATTAACTTAGCTGCAGGATTAGCTGTTCTTGAGTACAAAACACTGATAATCGATGCCGATCCGCAAGCAAACGCCACCTCCGGTGTAGGTTTTAATCCCCGGAATGTGAAAACCAGCATTTATGAGTGCATCATCGATGACGTGGAACCGGGAAACATCATCCTGAACACCTCCACTCCGAACCTGGACCTGATGCCTGCACACATTGACCTGGTGGGAGCTGAAGTGGAAATGATCAACCTCCCCAACCGTGAAAAAATGATTAAGAAGGTTGTGGGGAAAGTCAGAGAGAATTATGATTTTATCATCATTGATTGTTCACCTTCCCTCGGACTGATCACCATCAATGCACTCACTGCCGCTGATTCCGTGATTATCCCGGTTCAATGTGAATACTTTGCGCTTGAAGGACTCGGCAAACTCCTGAATACGATAAAGATCGTCCAGGCTCGGCTGAATCCCGAACTGGATATTGAGGGAATCCTGCTCACCATGTACGATAACCGTCTTATCTTATCCAAGCAGGTTGTAGAAGAGGTCAAAACCCATTTCCAGCAAATGGTGTTTGATACCCTGATTAACCGGAATATAAAGCTGGGGGAAGCCCCGAGCTTCGGAAATACCATCATGATGCACGATATAAACAGCACGGGCGCCATCAATTATCTCAACCTGGCCAGGGAAATACTGCAAAAGAATGAAATGACCCGGCTGAAATCATCTGAAAAACAAATAGACATATAAATGCAAGGTAAAAAGAAGGCATTGGGAAGAGGCCTGAGCGCAATCCTGGAAAGCCCGGAAACCGACATTACTTCTCGTGATATCTCCGGTGAATACGTAGTCGGCGCCATCGCACATGTTGCCATTGAAAAGATCGAACCTAACCCTTTTCAACCCCGCATCCAGTTCAGCGAAGAAGAGCTCGCAGAATTAACACTTTCTGTCCAGGCCCAGGGGATCATACAACCCATCACCGTAAGGAAGCTGGGATATGACAAATACCAACTTATAACAGGCGAAAGGCGTTTAAAAGCGGCTAAACTGGCACACCTGACTGAAATTCCCACCTTCATCCGTGTTGCAAACGACGAGCAAATGCTGGAACTTGCGCTTGTGGAAAATATACAGCGGGAAGAACTGAATCCATTGGAAATCGCAATCAGCTTTCAGCGCCTCCTCGATGAATGCAAACTGAAACAGGAAGAGCTAAGTCAGAAAGTCGGGAAAGACCGTTCTACCGTTGCCAATTACATCCGCCTGCTGAAACTTCCCACTGAAATCCAGATCGCCATCCGTGATAAAAAGATCAGCATGGGGCATGCCCGTGCACTCATTACCATCGAAGACGTTAAAACCCAGTTGGTGATCCTTCACAGGATCTTTGAAAAGAAATTATCGGTCAGGCAAGTGGAGGAGATCGTCCGTAACCTTGAACCGGGTAAACATATTATAAAACGGAATGAACCTGTCGTTCTTCCGGTAAAATTTGAAAAGATCCGCGATTCCCTTACAAAAAGACTGATTACCCGGGTCGATATAAAGGTTCATGCAAAAGGCGATGGCACAATTATCATCCCATTCCGCTCCGACGAAGAATTCGACCGCATCATCACAAAATTATAGGGAACGGTAAAAAGATTTGGGCAGTGCAGAGATTCATCATCATTCTGATCCTGTTTTTACTCGGGTCTACAGCGATGTCACAAAAAAACACGCCGAAGCAGCCGGTACCGGATTCCGTTCTTGAAAAAAGGCATTCGCCGACGAAAGCGACCATCATGTCGGCATGCCTTCCGGGACTCGGACAGATCTATAATAAGAAATACTGGAAAGTACCGATCATCTATGCCGGGTTCGGAGTGCTGAGTTATATAATCGTTTTTAATACAAATTATTATCTCACTTATAAATCGGCCTACATCGAAAGTTATAACGGGGATAGTGCAGGGAATTACAGTGATATTGTGAAGAAGTATCCCCAGGAAAGTATCTTATCCGCCAGGGAATATTACCGGAGAAACCTGGAGATCACTATAATTTTTACTGCGATATTATATGCACTGAACATCGTGGATGCGGCGGTCGATGCTCATCTGTTTACCTACGATATTAAAAAGGATCTGTCATTCAGGATCGAGCCGGCATTGATCTCTCCGGCTGCACAGTATAAGAATTATTCATCAGGGATCAAACTCAGTTTAAAATTCTGAAAACATTAAATTATGAAAATTGCGATTTTAGGATATGGAAAGATGGGGCAGGAAATCGAGCGCATGGCCATTTTAAAAAAACATGAAGTCGCCCTGATCATCGATTCTGTTGAAGACTGGGAAAAAGTGGGTAGCCGGCTTGGGGAGGCAGATTTAGCCATCGAATTTTCGCAACCCGATACGGTACTTGACAATATCTATCATTGTTTTGATGCCAATATTCCGGTGGTAGTTGGCACGACCGGCTGGTATGAAGACGTGGAACAGGTCAAAAAAGATTGTCTTGACCGCGGGCAAACTATCTTTTTTTCAGCCAATTTCAGCATAGGTGTTAACCTGTTCTTCGAACTGAACCGTAAACTTGCTGCGTTGATGTCGAAGTGGGTGGATTACGAAATATCCATCGAAGAAACCCATCACATCCACAAACAGGATGCACCCAGCGGAACCGCTATAGTGCTTGCTAATGACATCATCCGGAACAGCGGGCGGAAAGAGAAATGGGTCAAAGAAATGCCGGAAAATCCGGAAGAGTTGGGCATTCAGTCGTTCCGGACCGAAAATGTGCCGGGTACACACAAGGTTAAATATGAATCGGATAACGATTCCATCGAAATCATTCATACAGCTAAGAACCGCCGTGGATTCGCCATTGGTACGCTGCTGGCAGCCGAGTGGCTGTTGGGGAAAAAAGGCATCTATGAGATGAAAGACCTTCTCGCTTCACAAATATTAACTAATCTTTAAGGATTCACCAATAAGAAAATCCTTACAATAGCGTTTATATATGTAACAAATATAGAGCATATGAACTTATACATTATTCTTACATTTCTCTTTTTAGTTCTTACCATTGCCGGACTCTGGGGAATCTTTGACAAATCCGGATACAAGGGATGGATGACCATTGTTCCCTTTTACAATCTCTACATCTGGCTAAGGATTATTAAAAAACCTCTCTGGTGGTATATTTTTCTTCTCATCCCCTTCATCAATGTCTTTGTGATCCTTTTGATGATAGTAGAGATCTGTAAATGTTTCAAAAAGTACGGACTTGGCGCACAGGCGCTGGGAGTGTTGTTTCCTTTCGTTTACCTTCCCTACTTAGGTTTTTCGGAAAATGAAACCTATCTCGATCCTGCGAAAAGGCCGGTGATCAAAAAAACCGTATTACGGGAATGGGTGGATGCCATCATTTTTGCCGTTATCGCTGCCAGTATCATCCGTATCTTTCTGGTTGAAGCTTATACGATACCTACTTCCTCGATGGAAAAGACATTGCTGGTGGGTGATTACCTTTTTGTCAGCAAAGTCAACTTTGGCCCGCGGTTTCCGAATACGCCCCTCTCCTTTCCGTTTGTGCATCATACGCTGCCTCTCACGGAATCTACTAAATCCTACCTGGAATGGATAGAGTTGCCGTATTACCGTTTTCCGGGACTTCAAAAGATTAAGAATATGGACGTGGTGGTATTCAACTTTCCGGATGGAGATACCCTTTCAACCAAATTTCAGAGCAATGAAAGCTATTACCAGCTGGTCAAGCAGTTCGGAAGAGAAGCTGTGTGGAACAACAGTAGTTATTTCGGGGATATTATTACAAGACCAGTCGACAAACGTGAAAATTTTATCAAGCGCTGCATCGGCATCCCGGGAGACGTTATCCGGATCGTGAACCGCAAAGTGCTGATCAATGATAAAGAAGAGAAGAACCCGGGAAAACGACAGTTTAAATACCTGGTACATACCGATGGAACATCGATCAATGCGCGGAATTTTGAAAAGCTGGATATCACGGAATCTCCATCTACTGACAATAACGGAAATTACGAACTAACCCTTTCTGACGAAGCGCTGGAAAGCCTGAAACAATATAGTAACGTCAAATCCATCGAACCAGTTAATCGTCCTGCTGGCTATTGGGATCCGGATCTCTTCCCCTTTGATTCAAACTACCGCTGGAATGTCGATAATTTCGGGCCGGTCACGGTTCCTAAAAAGGGGGAGACAGTAGCTATCAATAAAGGCAACATCTGTTTTTACCGCAGGATCATTGGGGTTTTTGAAGGAAATAAGCTGGAAGAAAAAGATGGAAGGATCTTTGTAAACGGGAAGGAATGTTCCAGCTATTCCTTTAAAATGAATTATTATTGGATGATGGGCGATAACCGTCACAACTCAATGGATTCACGTTACTGGGGTTTTGTTCCGGAAGATCATATCGTGGGAAAAGCCGTCTTTGTATGGCTCTCAATGGATCCGAACAAGACTTTGTTAGACGGAAAAATCCGCTGGAACAAATTGTTAAGAATTGTAAAATAAGATAACTTTGCTTCCTGACAAAGCAAGATCGTAAACCTTTAAAACCCCATAAAATGAAGAAAATCATCATGAAAAGCGTTCCTGATAAGCCGAAGTCCTTATAGCTGTAATAATACATGATATACAAATTTAAAATGTTAATCAACTTTCTCAAGCTTGAACAAAAGATCTTTTTGATAGGTTGGCACCTTTGGCTGGAAAGGTGAGCCATCTGCCAAATAACTGATTCTTCCGTGGCTGTCTTTTGATAACTCTTTCTAATCCAATCCTTGATTATGATTTTAGTGAGATTGGGAAATGTGGCGTAGCTTAAGCAGTAATTCCCACAATCGGCACATTCAAAGAGTTGCCTGACAGAAATGTGTCGTGGGTGAGGCACAGCCTATAGTCGCTCTCCCTCAATATAACGCCTTGATTGCAGGCTGCAGCAAACCACGTTTCTCACTGTTACTTAATACATTTACTTAGAAGATCATCTGTGTTGAACTTAGCGCCCTTCGGGCGGACTTTTCGTAACCCCGGTGTATTCCATAGTTTCACGGTTACAAGTCGGGCAACCTAAGAGAGGCATGATGGGCTCTCTCCCCTCGAATTCAGCAA
>JBEKST010000004.1:0-23393 GCA_049516815.1 Bacteroidales bacterium
AAACCTTTCAGCATTGAGGAACTGGTTCTGAAAATAGAAGTATTTCTCAGGAGAAGCAAGATCGTTTCAGCAGAAGAAAAACAACCATCAATGTTCAAATTTGGACAGTATGCCTTTGATTCGGCCAACCAGCAATTGGTCGATGGGAAAAAACATCAGCAACTGACCTACCGGGAAAGCGAGTTGCTGAAATTTCTTTCTGTTCATGCCGGCCAGATAGTCAAACGCGAGGAAATCCTGATGACGGTCTGGGAAAATGATCACTATTTTTCAAGCAGAAGTTTGGATGTTTTCATTTCAAGATTACGCAAACTTTTAAAGCCGGATCCTTCCGTACGGATTGATAACATCCATAATGTCGGGTACCGTTTGACAATCGACAAATAATTTGGATCATTGAGGTTGTACCCTCCTTCGATAATTCCCTATCCCGGCCATATTTCAAAATATTGCACTTCTTCACGAAACTGATTACTTCAGCGAAGACCCCATGGAGATCAATGGCCGGCAAATCCGTCCCATTGACATGACCGCAAAACATTCTTATTCATTTGGGATTTTTCAAAATCAGCGACCAACCAATTTTGCACTACTTTCCGGGTATCTGGCACCTTGTACTGTGATTTTTGATGCAACGGTTTCAATGTCACGAATATCGTCAGACGTGAGGTCAACTGCTGCTGCTCCGATGTTCTCATCCAGACGTTCCAACTTTCTGGTACCCGGGATTGGAACAATCCACGGCTTTTGGGCAAGCAGCCAGGCCAGCGCAATTTGAGCAGGGGTTGCCTTCTTTCGTTCTGCGATCCCGGCAAGCAGATCAACCAGGGCCTGGTTCGCTTTCCGGGCTTCCGGAGTAAAGCGAGGGAGGCTATTGCGGAAATCGTTACTGTCGAATGTGGTATTTTCGTTGATCTTTCCCGTGAGGAAACCCCTGCCCAAAGGGCTATAGGGAACGAATCCGATTCCAAGTTCCTCCAAAGCCGGCAGTACATCCACTTCATGCACTCTAGTCCAAAGAGAATATTCACTCTGAACTGCAGTAACCGGCTGTACGGCATGTGCGCGACGGATCGTTTTTACTCCTGCTTCAGAAAGACCAAAGTGCTTTACTTTTCCCTCCTGAATCAGATCTTTCACCGCCCCTGCCACATCTTCGATTGGAACGTCCGGGTCAACACGGTGTTGATAAAACAGATCGATGGCTTCTATCCTGAGTCGTTTGAGCGATGCCTCTGCTACATTTTTTATGTGTTCAGGACGGCTATCCAAGCCAATCCAGTTTGGCCCCCCTTTGGGATCGAGTTTGAATCCGAACTTTGTTGCAATCACCACTTCTCCACGAAAAGGAGCCAAAGCTTCACCCACAAGTTCTTCATTTGTGAATGGACCGTAAACTTCAGCTGTATCGAAAAAAGTAACACCACGTTCAACGGCTGTCCGGAGTAAAGAAATCATTTCCTTTTTATCTGCTGCCGGCCCATATGAAAAACTCATTCCCATGCAACCGAGCCCGAGAGCCGAAACTTCCAGTCCACTTCTCCCCAATTTGCGTTTTTGCATTTTTGTTTCCATAATTATACTCTTAAAATTATGAAGCAAAAGTACGATTGAGGTTGGCAATACAAATCAGTATTGCGTAAGGTTTATTTTATTTTTTCTTAGCTGAAGATTTGACAAACTGTAAGAGGATTAATATTAAACATACTATCCCAGCTAAGCTGCATTTCAAATGCCTCATTTATAGCCCTCTTGGCTTTAATATCCAATTCTTCCAATGTACCTGTCCCGGAGATATCCCCTTCTCTCTCGGTCTCTTAAGACAAATCGTGAAATCCCTGAAACCTTCAAACTGATGTTTTTAGATCTTATTATAACTGTAATTATTAAGTTTCAGATAAGCAATCAATCCAAACCTTTTTTCCTGAGATACTCGGACATAAGATCGGCTATTTCAACATTGTTCAAATCTGAAAAGGGAAAATGGGTGTTGCCGTGAATTCCTATTTCGGGCAGGTGTATAAGGGTTACATCGCCACCGTGTCGGTTTACTGCATCTCTCCATAATCTGGCCATTTCGAGCCGTACACGCCAACCATCCTGCCCGGGATTGTCAGTTGGTGTTGAAGGAATAAAATCTCCATAAAAAATGATAATTGGAATTTTTGTCAGTTTCATAAAATCTTCCATTGGTATGCCGACAGCTTCAAGTGCACCTGCCGAACTGGGCAATGGTGAAGGTACTTCTCCCTGTGGAAATACAAAATTGCTGCCCGGTTCATAGGAAACAATTGCCCTGACATTCGGGTTTTTAATAGCTGTTATCCAACCCGGCCCACCACTTTGGGAATGTGTAACAAGTATTCCCTGACCAATCTTATTAAAGAGTTCTGAGACTGCATCCGAAATAACCTGCACGTCAAAGGTTCCTGTATTTGGGGTCATCTGACGAAAATATTGATTCAACGTTTCCGGGTCTTTTGAGAACTGCACCCCTGGAAAATAATCAGGCCAAATGCCAATTCTAAACGTGTCGAACCATGCTTGCTCATCAGGAGTAAGTGTAATGGTTGTTGATACCGTCCCGCGGCCTGCATTTCCACGCCTCGGCTGATCGATAAGATATACGCCAAAACCCCTTCGCAAAAATATATTTTGATACCCTTCACGACCATCAGGTGTGGTTTCCCATGTTTTGGAGAATTGCCCTGCACCATGCCAAAATACAAGCGGAAATTTTCGGGCCTTTTCAGGGATCTGATAAAACACGTAGGCGTGGTCTCCGTGTAACGTCTGTCCGTCAACAGTTGGTTTATACGGGTCAAAAGTGCCGGAATTAGTAATTATTGTACCTCCAACAGCGAAACTACCTTGTTTTTGAATAATCAATGGCATTTGTTTAGTCGTTATGCATGATGTAAAAGCAACAATGGTTAATAAAAGTAATGATGAACCGATAATTGTTTTGGCTTTCGCAAAGTTATTAATAGCAGCCATAAAATGTATACTAGAAAGTTTTTCCTGACAATCGTCAATTCCACCATTGATTAATATAATTTTTCGCATATTTGTGCCAATATTCTGATTCATATAATCAAATTTTATATTACAAAATTGAGGAAAAAAGTGCAATCACTTTTATGTTTCTTGACCTAAATTTGAGGGAATGAAATAAAAACACTCCAATCGACTTTTCTGACCTCCAAAATCATTTGGATAAAGCAATTCACTTTTTTCAAAATGTCAGTAAATATTAGGTTTCCGGGAACCTCGATGTAAAAAGAAAGAATCAGAGACTGGTATTTCAGGGTGGTTTTTACATCGATCCCGTAAACCGACAATATCTGACTGACAAAGTAAACAATCTATTTCGTCTGAACGTAGAATTATCAAAGAGTTCCGAAGGTTGTAAAAAAATTCCCCGCTGAAAACAGCGAGGAATCCGATTCAGTACACCTAACTGACCAATTATCTAATCTTTTTGGGGTTAGTTCCCCGCCGCTTGCGGCGTAATTAATATCTTTGTGTGTATGAGCGAAAGCGAATACATACATAAATCACATAATGTAAGCGTACTGTTGTACCATTTTGTTTGCCCCGCCAAGTATAGGAGGGTAGTGTTTACCAAGACTGTTGATCAAACCTTGAAAGAAATTTGCCTGGAAATTGAGAAGCGATATGAGGTTCATTTTTTGGAGATTGGAACGGATAAAGATCATGTTCATTTTTTAATTCAATCTGTTCCAAGGATGAGTGCAACAATGATCATCACAATAGTGAAAAATCTCACTGCCAAGGAAATCTTCAAGAAGCATCCTGAGGTCAAAACCAAACTTTGGGGTAGAGAGTTTTGGACAGATGGATTCTTTGTCAACACGGTCAGCAAGTATGGAGATGAAACGAGTATCACGAAATATGTTCGTGATCAAGGGCTGGAGAAAGATTACACGGTTTTGCACAAAAGTAAACAGTTAGCATTGTTTTAAGATACCCCGCTGCGGCAGGGAGCTTCATTGGGATTAATGAATAACCGGAAGAGTGGGAAAACCGGAGCATCTGACCACCGGGATAACTCTAAATTGGTGTTTTACGTAATTCTGAAAACAACATTATCTGAGAGGCGTTGGTTAACAGGCAGTAGAAAAATATTTTTTAAGGGCCCGACCATCAAGTCAGGATTTTTCAATATTTTCGTACTGGATTTCGAAGATAAATGAGTTGTTATGCGTATCCTGCTTTCTTTTTTTTTCTTCGTTTACATTTCACCGGCATCAGCAACAATTTCGAATTACTCCTTTCTTAAAAAAGCTGAATCCCATTATAAATCAGTTCTTGCAGATGCACCAGACCACAACGGCGGTAAGAAAATGATTGATTCGGCCTTGAGCATCAGGGACTCTGCAGATTTTCAAAAGGCTTATCATTTATCGTTCCAGATCGGTCTTTTCATGCTTGAACAGGGTAAACATGCCAAGGCATTGGATATTTTTAATGATATGCGGCAGTACCTCGAAACGAAAACAAAAAAAACCAAAGAAGATGAGAACAGAATCGGATCGCTTTACCTGGTAATCGGAGCTATTTATGAAGAAACCGGGTTATGGAACGATGCCCTGGCCATGTATATGAATTCACTCCAGATTTGCAATAAATCTGACAATCAGGTTGGAAAAGCCAGGGTATATAATAATATCGGAGTCTTGTACTATAAACAAAATGAATTTAATAAAGCCGAGGAGCTCTTCAATAAAGCCATTGCAATAAATAAATCCTTTAACATACGTCCTGAGCTTTTCAATAATTACAACAACCTCGTCGGGATATACAAAGCCCGGCATAATACCGCAAAGGCCCTGGAATTTGAACTGATCGCCCTAAATCAACTGGATGCAAACAAGGATTTCTACGATCTTTCAATCGTTTATTCAAATATTGGCAATTTGTACCAGGACATGGGAAATCTGCCGGTTTCTTTATCATATTACCAGCAGGCTGCAGGTATACAGAAAAGCAAATCTTTTCCAATAGGCCTGATCCGAACGTACTTATCCATTTCATCGGTGTACGAGAGTCTTCATAAGCCTGATTCAGCACTATTTTATATTAATGAATCATTGAAACTTGCTGAAAATCTGAACAATCCTTCTCAAAAATTGGATGCATACAAAGAAGCGGCCAGGTATTTTGAAAAAACCGGCAATTACAAGACCGCTTATAATCTTTACTCTAAATATGTGATCCTGAACGACTCACTGGAGAAACTGAACAGCCTGACCAAAATTGAACAGATACAGGCTGTTTATGAAGTGATCAATAAGGAGAAAGACAATAAGATACTACAGCAGAAAATCAACCTCCAGCAACTGGCCATTCAACGCCAGAGAATAGTCCTGCTTGGTGCTGTGGCCATATTTATTTTTTTCATTTATTTCGGATTCAACCTTATCAGGAATAACAGGCGGGAAAGGGAAAAAAACCAGAAGATCATGGAACAGACCGAACTGTTACATAAGCAGGAAAAAGAGTTCCATCTTAATAAAGAACATTCCCTTGAACTTGAATTGGATTATAAAAACCGCCAGTTAACATCCTACGCATTACACCTTGCAAGGAATAGTGAATTTGTTCAGAGAACGACCGACGATCTGCAGCACATCCTGCTGGGGACCAATCCAAGAGATAAGGAAAGATCCGAAAGGATCAAAGAGATGATCTCTGATCTTCATCAATATTCTTCAGGCCATGACTGGCAGGAATTCCGTTTATATTTTGAGGAAGTTCATCAGTCATTTGAAAAAAATCTTAGCACTGCTTTCCCCGATTTATCGCCCAATGATAAAAAAATCTGTGCCTTGTTAAAACTTGGACTCTCAACCAAGGAGATTGCATCCATCACTTTCAGGGAATTACGCAGTGTTGAATCGGCCAGGAACCGTCTGAGGAAGAAACTGGGCCTTGCTGCCGATGTTAACATCCACAGTTTCCTTTCTCATTTTTAATAACTGTGTTTCAATAATTTAACTATAGTTGCCGTAGTAATTTATCTTGTCTACATTCTTTTGCCGTAGTATGGATATGGTATTATTTTACGTAGGTTGTATTTGTGAAATTATTTTTGTCCTGAAATTTAATCCTGAATTATTCAAAAAAATTTACCATTAACAACAATTACAATGAAAACTAACCAAAAAAAGCAATTGAGATCAATGTATAATTCCTGTATTGCGGTTCTTGCGTTGTTTGTTTCGTTGGTCATGTTCCCAACAGGACTTCATGCACAGTGGAACCCGAATACTTATATCAATCTTCAGATATCAGGTTTGTCGGATGATGACCAACAATCAATCCCGACAACCGATGGAAAAACCTGGATCGCATTTTACAGCCTTACCGCGGGTAATTATAACATGATGGCTCAGTTACTGGATGCCAATGGCAATAAACTCCTGGGAACTGACGGTGTACTGGTCAGCAACCAGACATCCGGAAGCGCAATCTTTGTTTTCAACGTTTGTATTGATGCTTCAAATAACCTGATTATCGCCTGCCAGGATCAGAGAACCAGCACCATGCAGGCCGTGGTTTATAAAATATCGGAGAGCGGTGTGCAGTTATGGAATCCTACCGGTGTTATACTTGGAGCTGGCTTATCGCCATATCCAACGGTATTAAGCACAGGTGAAACAGTGGTTGCCTGGAATGAAAGTACAAGCAACACCCTGAAGATCCAAAAGATCTCAAACGGCGGAGCATTGGTCTGGGCAACACCCGTTTCTGTCATGGTGGGATCTTCCAAAACAACGAGGGGTCAGCTTATCGCCAACAGCAACGGAAAATTCACCAATGTTTTCCAGAAAAAAGGTGTAGGTATTTCAACTACTTTATATGCACAAACATACGACAGCACCGGACTTGCTCTTTATTCCCCCCTGCAGATTTCAAACCAGACTTCCAGCGGTTCCAGGTACTATTCCATCCTTGCCGAGGTCGATACAACATATTTTGGATATTATGTTTCCCAGGGATCAAGATTTAACTCCTTTTTACAAAGGATCAATATTACAGGGACCATACCCTGGGGTATGAACGGCTCAAACTTTAACACTTCTGTCGGTTCGTCCGATAATTACCAGATGGTCACCGACATTAATATGACCCCCGGGACAAATTACATATGGTCGGTCTGCAACTTTTGCAACACCCTTCAGAGCCAGTACGGAATATATGTTCAGAAGTTTCTTAAGACAACCGGTGCAAGGCAGTTCACTGACCTGGCCAAAATGGTGTATCCTGTCAGCGCAAACTTTGACCAGCATGTCAGCCGTATTACTTTATTGACAGATGGTCCCATGTTTATGGAATACGATGTCAACTATAAGATCTATGCGATACGGCTGAATTCCACCGGCGATTTCGTGTGGCCGGGGAACAGGGTTGAACTCAGTTCAACCACAGCCACTCTTGGTGTTCCGAAAATGCGTTATGGATTTACCCCTATCGGTGCCAACAGATGTGCCGGTGTGTGGACTGAAAACAGGGCAAGCGGTGGATACAAAGGCTATGCACAGGGTATTTCATTGGAAGGTCTTACAGGCATAAAAGTTTACACCCTGGGAAATGTTCCTGCAACAATCAATACACCCATGGGAACATTGCAGATGCTCGATACAATTACACCACTCACAGCAAATCAAAGTGTAACCTGGAGTATCGTTCCGGGCACAGGAGTCGCATTGATAAACACAAGCGGACTGGTAACAGCAATTACTAATGGTACAGTATGGGCAAAAGCAATTTCCGTGCAGGATAATACCGTTGAGGATTCATTATTAATCACCATGACAAACCAGATTATCACTGCTCCTACCGTAATAACTCTTGCAGCAACATCAGTCGCAGGGACAACTGCAGTGCTTAATGGTTCTGTTAACGCAAATAATGCCAGTACAACCGTTACTTTTAATTACGGCCTTACCACTGCATACGGGAATACGGTGACCGCCACTCCTTCTCCTGTACTTGGAAATTTACCGACCCCTGTTCTCGTCAACCTTGTCGGATTGATTCCCGGGACAACCTATCATTTCAGAGCCAACGGAACCAATGTTGCAGGGACAACCAACGGCAGCGACCTTACTTTCACCACCCCTCTTATACCGCCAACAGTAATAACCAACGCTGCCACAAACGTATTAAATACGACAGCCCAGCTTAACGGGACCATTGTCGCAAACAACACACTAACTACTGTATCATTTGACTGGGGCCTCACAGCAACATACGGGTATAATACCCCTGCCACTCCTGCAAGTGTTTCAGGCATGTCATCAACAGCCGTCTTGGCAAACATAAGCAATTTAATTTGGGGGACAACCTATCATTATCGTTGTGTCGGGGTTAACAGTATAGGTACTGCATATGGTACTGACATGACATTTACAACAGGATGTCCTGCAATCCCGGCTCCCGGGGCTATTTCCGGACCTGCTAGTGTTTGCCAGTATACGGTAAATGTCATTTACAGTGTTCCTCCCATTCCGAATGCCACATATTATAATTGGACTGTACCCACAGGTGTATCAATTATCGCAGGATTAGGAACCTCGTCTATAACGGTGAACTTTACATCAAACGCAGTTTCGGGAAATATAACAGTAAATGGAACAAACATCTGCTCAACAGGACCAACAGCGACTCTTGCTGTAACCGTCAATTCATTGCCAGTTCCTACCATTACAGGAACCACAACATTGTGCGTCAACTCCGGTTATTACAACTATACTACCGAATCTGGTATGACTGCTTATACCTGGACTATTTCTTCGGGTGGAGTCATCAACTATGGAGGTGGTACCAATGTTATCACTGTTTCATGGGTGGCTTCCGGAGCTCAGTGGGTGAAGGTAAACTATACCAATCCTGCGGGATGCACAGCTCCCAGCCCGACACAGCTGAACGTCACGGTTAATCCGCTTCCGGGTTCCGCCGGTTCCATCACCGGTACTTCTACCGTTTGCGGAGGAACAAATGGTGTGCCTTATTCTGTTGCTGCCATAGCAGGAGCTTCCACTTATGTATGGACACTCCCGGCTGGCGCTACCATTGCATCCGGTGCCAATACCAACTCCATCACCGTGAACTTTACAACCAATGCATCCAGCGGTGACATCACCGTTTATGGCAACAACACTTGTGGCAATGGTACTTCTTCACCAGCGTTTGCTGTTACTGTCACTCCATTACCAGCAGCTGCCGGTACCATCACCGGTCCGGCCTCTGTATGCCAGGGCGATGCAAGTGTGGTCTATACACTTCCCGCTATCACTGGCGCTACCGGTTATTCCTGGCAACTTCCTACAGGCGCTACCATCGTAAGTGGTGGAAACACCAACTCTATTGCCGTTGATTTCAGCCCTTCTGCCCTTTCCGGTAATATTACCGTTTTCGGTATCAACTCCTGCGGAAACGGAACGGTGTCACCGAACTTCCCAGTGACCGTTAATCCAATTCCTCCAACTCCCGTGGTCACCAATACAGGATATACTGCATACAGCAGTGCTCCCACAGGGAACCAGTGGTATTATTCACCCACATCGAGCGGAACAGGAGTGCCCATCAGCGGAGCCAATGCACAAACCTACGATGCTACCCTGACCGGCACCGGCTGGTACTGGTCAATCGTTACCCTCAACGGTTGTTCTTCCGATACGTCGAACCATAAGTATATTATCATTACCGGCATTGATCCGCATTCATCATCGGCAATCAATATTTACCCGGTTCCCAATGATGGACGGTTTAACGTTTCTATCACAACCGCTTCCATTGAATCTTTCTCCATCAGCGTTTATAACAGCCTTGGAGTTAAGATCTATGAAGAAACGAAGGTAGATGTAAATAGTTCACTCCGGAAAGTAATCGACCTGAGGCCTGTGCCAACTGGCGTTTATTCCGTGGTCTTTGAAAACAGCCAGAACCAGGTAATCAAAAAGATCATTGTGAATAAATAGTTATAAGACAAATGACAATTAATAATTTAATTATGTGAATCAAGGGTTGAAAATTAAATAAATACAAACGGCAGCCAACTTACCAAATACATGAATAAGAAGGCCTTTTGCTGATCGTACTTTATTCGCTCTTTGAACATCTGTTTTTTCAATCAACCAATTGAACCATCCTTCAATCGGTTGAGAAACTTTAAAAACTGCCTTTGAGAATAGATCATTTGCTGCACTATCATGCGGTTTCTCCCACTCAGATTGGCCTTTGACTGCTTTGACAGGAGTCATCAAAACAGCATTTTGAGTTACATAAAGACATTCAAAGAAATCATAATCATGATAAATTTTGTCACAAACAAAAAGTTCTGTTCTCTATATTACTCCAAGCATTCCTAAACACATTCAAATCGTTTTCAGAGGCTGCTGTAATAAGCAATTGTTCGGGAAATGGAAGTTGTTTTTCGCGACGGAATGCCAATGCAAATAGCTTGAGTCCGTAATAGTATAGGGATTTTGAGATGATTACACGGAAAGTCCATAAAACTAAAAAGGCCGGTCTTCACCAGCCTTTCATTCGGAAATTCATACTCTGATTTTTACCCTAACACTTTGTTAATCTTTTATTATCTGATTAATTGAATGTTAATTTGCCTTGGATGTACACTACTCTGACGAAATATCTAACCATCAGTTTATAATTGATTTTACGAAAGTGGATGATTTTATTGAGGATACAGAATTTGACTATTTAAATTTATAAATCAGCCACACATTCAAACCAATGCCAAATGGTGCATTTGCAGGCTCAGTGTAAGGTTAATTTATTGAAGTTACCTGTGAATAGCCCGTCAAATCACCCTTTTCGCTGTAATTTTCCGATTTGACCGTACCTATGCCCTTTGCGATCCACTGCCTGACCTTGCCTTTTGTGGTCATATTCATCACAGTGGTCTCGATATTGTACTCTATTTTATAACAATCCCAGGTTCCGGCCGGTGTTGTTACGCTTTCTTTCCCCGTTACTGACCTGTTGATGATATTTATCGTGGTTTTCATCGTCATTGCACCTATGGATACAGTCATGGTAATATTGCCATCGTTCAGCTTTTCTCCGATGGTCACCGAATTGGGAAAAATGATGTCATTTCCTTCAATTTGCATATCCGCTCCTCCTGACGATTTCTGCAAATCGGAAGGTAGAAAGCTCTTCATGCTGACCGACACTTTATCGCCTTCACATGTGGCAGTGTAATCCATGGTTCTGATTTTACCTTTGGAATCAGTGATTTCGGATTTAAGGGAGTATTCAGTTACTGTTCCGTTTTTGCGTATGGAAACAAGAGTGGTGACCGATTTCCCCGTTTCTTTTCCATTCTTGTCATAACTTGTCATTCCCAGCTTAGTTCCTTCTTTCGTAAGGAAAAAAGAAGAGCTGCAATCCTGTGCCTTTGCCAAACAGACAAGCAGGAGGAAGGAGACTGCCATTGTAAATGCTGTAATTTTCATATGATATTCTTTTTGTTAAAGGTTAAAGGTTTGTTGCGATTGTAAATATAGTGATAAAAAACAGGGAAATGAAAGCTCCATCAAAAGTGAGTTATTTAAATACTTATAATACTCATCCACCACAGGTGAGTTGTAATACGCTGACCCCGGAACTGACACATTAAGGCGGATTAATCCTGGTCAATAACAGAAATAATTATTACAGAATCAAAAAACCTGAAACCATAAATTAATGTTCGGATTAACGCTGAACTGTAAATTTGTACCGGGAATGATTCTCTAACCTGTAAACTTATTATAGGACAAGTCAATAAGCGCAAAGTGCGAGGTGCGAAGTGCGATATAATTCGCACCTCAAATTTCGCACTTCGCATTTGTCGTAGTACATTTAACTGACCAATTATCTAACTTTAGAATCATTCCAGATTACCTCAAAGTAGTTGATTTTATTGAGGAAATGGATACTATGCTCTAAAATAGTAAAACCTCTCCGATATTGAATCCACCCACAATCTGAAAATTTTCTTCGATTACCAGTTACAAATATTGTCTGACTCATTTCAAATGATACTCCCAACGGCATAGCCTCCTATGTCTTTATCAGCCTATTCGCAGATGGTTTTTGTCAAATTTCCTTCCCAATTATTTTACTTCAATAAGAGGAATTCCTAATGCCGTTGCAACACCTTCTCCGTAAACTTTATCGGCTTTCAAACAATTACCAATATGACGAATCTTGATTTCTTTAGAGGCATCACCCATTGCACGGGCAGTGTTTTCAAATAGAATCTGTTGCTGTTGTTTGTTCATTAAACGGAACAGAGCCCCGGGTTGCGAGTAATAATCGTTATCGTCTTCCCTGAAATTCCAACGGTCGGCAGAACCGTAAATATCTAATTTAGGCTCCCTATACTCCGGCTGTTCTTGCCATTCTCCATAACTATTGGGCTCATAACCCAAAGTCGAACCTTGGTTCCCATCTACTCTCATTTGTCCATCACGATGAAAACTATGGAATGGACATTTAGGAGCATTTACAGGTATATGCCCATGATTTACTCCAAGTCTGTACCTCTGAGCATCACCATAAGCAAATAGCCTTCCCTGTAACATCTTATCAGGAGAATAACCTATACCCGGTACAATGTTGGCAGGATTAAATGCTGATTGTTCAACATCTGCAAAATAATTTTCAGGATTCCGGTTCAATTCAAGTGTACCCACATCAATAAGCGGATATTCTTTGTGCGACCAAACTTTTGTCAAATCGAAAGGATTGGTTTTGCTCTTATTGGCCTGTTCTTCGGTCATAAGCTGTATTTTCATGTCCCATCTTGGGAATTCACCTTTTTCAATGCTTTCGTATAAATCTCTCTGATGACTTTCCCTGTCCATTCCTACTATCTTTTCTGCTTCTTGGTCTGTCAGGTTTTTAATGCCTTGTTGGGTTATGAAGTGGAACTTAACCCAGATTCTTTCGTTCTTGCTGTTGATAAAACTATAAGTATGGCTCCCGAATCCGTGCATATGTCTGTACGAGTATGGAATGCCTCGTTCACTCATAGTAATTGTAACTTGGTGAAGCGCTTCTGGTAGGTTTGTCCAGAAGTCCCAATTGTTGTTGGCACTACGCAGATTGGTACGAGGGTCCCTCTTAACGGCGTGGTTAAGGTCTGGAAACTTCAATGGGTCACGGAAAAAGAATACAGGAGTATTATTACCTACTAAATCCCAATTACCTTCTTCGGTGTAGTACTTCATTGCAAAACCTCTGATATCCCTTTCTGCATCAGCAGCACCCCGTTCTCCGGCAACGGTTGAGAACCTTACAAAACATTCCGTTTTTTTACCAACCCCCGAAAAGATTTTTGCTTTGGTGTACTTCGTAATGTCATGTGTAACGGTAAAAGTGCCAAAAGCACCTGAACCTTTTGCATGCATGCGTCTTTCAGGAATAACTTCCCTATCAAAGTGCGCCAGTTTTTCAAGATACCATGCATCTTGCAATAACATTGGTCCTCTTGGACCTGCTGTCAGGGCATTCTGATTATCAGCTATAGGTGCACCTGAAACACTTGTTATTTTTTTCTTGTCTTTCATAGCAGATAGATTATTGGTTATTACCATTAGTTCTTTTTGTAGAACATATCCGTAAAGGTAGGGGAAATTTAACTGGCTGAAAAAGGATTACTTTTAGAAATCAGCTATGATTAAAAAAATCCCCACCGAAATGGTGAGGATTTATTGAAACAGACACTTACTTTAATTTTTACTCACAATGGTAAATTTCAATGGCACTGTACCACTTGAAATAATGGCGACTAATTTCCTGACCTCAGTCTTTGAAAAGCCACCACCAGTCAATGAAATCTTTCCATGTGAAATTTTATCCTTTATCCGTGGAGCAGAATAAACTTTGTCGTCTATGACAAAAGCAACAGGTTTATTTATATTTCTGGTAGTCATGTTTTCCCATACCTTCCACTTATTTTCCTTAAATGTGATACATAGCGTGGGATATTCAGGGTTGTCAAAATCTGCATGCACTTCCAAAAGGTTCTCCTTATTTAAAACCAAAATGGTATCAGCCTTAAAACTGACATTTCCCTGAATCAATAGAATTTCTGACAAAGTCGCATTTGAAATGGTATCCCCGACTGTTATAACCAATTCAGATTTTGTATTATCCTGTGTAATCTGAATATCCCGGAAACCCATAAATCCTAATCTTCGTGACAGAATCTCTTTCGATTCAGACAGAAGTTTATTTGGTACATTTTGAGGCACACTTTGCAATGTAATGACTTGTTTGTTATTATTCGATGTTTGTGAACTGCAAACGGGAATGATAGTGATTAACATTATTCCCAATAAAATATATCTTAAAGTTTTCATAATCATAGATTTATATTCATTGAATACACTAATTAAACCATGCATCTCATGCGATGGTTAAAAAAAACAAAAGGAGGAGTAACTATGTTATTGAGAGGACATCATCGTCATTTCCCTGCTCTGGAACTTTTTGAGGGAAAATTAAACCAATGACTGGATTATTAGAATGAAATTTAAGCTGATGTGAGTTGTAACAACTGGATATGAGTTCGTTCAGAACGAGTTCCCTGCTTGAATCGTAATCAAAATAAATAAACTTCGTGTTGAGTTTTTTAATCCAGAATATGTCTGTTCCCGGGCTTGAAATCTCATGAACGATGATTACCTGAAGGCTGGAATTGTTTGTATAAGAAATAACAGATTGGGTTGTTTCATTATGCTTATCCTTTTCTCTTTGTAACAAAGAAAAAAAGACAATCATTAAAACCAGTATAAACAAACCCGCGCTGATATTTCTTCTGCTGTCAACCATAGCGGTAACAAATGTAAGAAAGAATCGGTAAGTATTAACTTCACCATAAAAAATTTCGGGAAGCGATAGGAAAAAAGGATATCCGGAAATCTAAAATGCAAATCATGAAACGAAATGTACAAAGTACAAATTATTACACTTTACACTTGTCGTGGTGCACTACTCTGACGAAATATCTAACCGCCAATTCATCATAGATTTTGCGAAAGTTGTTGATTTTATTGATGAAATGAAGGATTAACTTAAAATCTAATGTCTGTTATATATTCCGCTGTTTATGCGAATTTCCCTCCGATTTGTGGGCTTGATGAGAATATTAAAACATTCTTTCTCATGTTATTTTCCTGAATTAGCATTATTGTACTCTTCATCTGTTACGGGAGCTAACCATTCCACAGCCCCTTGCTTTGTGTTGTTGGTAACAACGATATGGGTGAAACTGCTGCTGTGAGCAGCACCATGCCAGTGCTCCACATGCGATGGGATAACTACCACATCACCTTTAATAAGCAACCTTGCGGGTTTACCTTTTTCCTGATAATATCCTTTGCCATCTGTAACGAGCAGGATTTGTCCTGCCGGATGTTTATGCCAATTATTTCTGCAACCCGGCTCAAATACCACATTACCTATCGCATAACTTCCCGTTTCATCCTGTGGAACCAGCATATTCACCCAAGCCGTTCCAGTGAAGTAATCAGCAGATGCTTTTTCACCTTTCGGGAAGATTGAATTTGTATTTTTTGATGTGGTCATATTTGTTTGTGCGTTTGTTTCAAAATTAATAAAAAGGATTGCAGTCGCAATTAATAGTGCCCTGTTTATTTTCTTTAATGATTACTTTTTCAGAGAAGCCATGTCAATTACGAACCGATAATGCACATCGCCCTTTTCCAGGCGGGTAAATGCTTCGTTGATTTGTTGAATATTGATTAGTTCAATATCGGCTGTGATGTTGTGTTCTGCACAGAAATCCAGCATCTCCTGGGTTTCGGCAATACCCCCGATATTTGAACCCGAAAAACTATGTCGTCCTGAAACGACACTGAATGCCCCTACTTCGAGTGGCTCCGGTGGTAATCCTACCAGTACCACGCTGCCATCGGGTCTCAGGAGATGCAGGTAGGTGTTCACATCGTGTTTGGCAGAGACGGTATCCAAAATGAAATCCATTTTCCGGACATACTTTTTCATTTGTTCTTTGTCGGTAGATAATACAGCTTCGTCTGCTCCCAACCGTTTGGCATCTTCTACTTTTGAAGGCGATGTTGTAAACACGACCACATGAGCTCCCATAGCTTTGGCAATTTTAATGGCTAAGTGCCCTAAACCACCGATACCAAGGATACCGACTTTTTTACCGGAGCCAACATGCCAGTGTTTCAATGGGGAGTAAACAGTTATACCGGCACAGAGCAAGGGTGCAGCCCCTGCCAAATCGAGTTTTTCAGGTATGTGCAGCACATAATCCTCATTGGCTACATAAGTTTCGGAAAAACCACCATAGGTAGCTCCCCCCAAATACTTATCCTTACTATTGAACGAAAAGGTCACTCCTTCATCACAAAATTGTTCCAACCCATCCTCGCAATATTCACATTTACCGCAAGAATCGACAATACAACCCACGGCGGCAAGGTCACCGACCTTAAATTTTGTGACATGGTCACCGACCTTGGATACTCGTCCGACGATTTCATGACCAGGAACAAGGGGATACATCGCACCCCCGAAGTCATTTTTTATCTGATGTAAGTCCGAATGACAAATACCACAGTAAAGAATGTCCATTTCCACATCATGTGGCTGAAGTTCTCTGCGGTTTATATTCAGTGAATGTAAAGGTGCATTGGCTGCCTCTGTTCCGTATGCTTTTATGTTCTTCGTTTTCATATTGGTTAAGTTAAGATTGTTTTATTTGGCAATTACTTATTTTAGAGATTAAATCGTTTCCCTTCCTTCACAGTTTAGACTGCCTTTCCCATCTCAAAGGCCTCATTCATAGCTTTCTTTCCTTTAATCTCTCCCTTTTCCCATGCTCCTGTTCCGTAAATAATGCCTTTTTCCTTCGGATTATTCAAACAAGTCGTAAATCCCTTGAATTCTTCAATTGTTCTTTGCATGGCCGATTTATTGTTGACGGCGGCCGTAACAATGAAATAGAATTCCTTGTTATTGATTTCGGTGTAACGGGCGCAGGTTCGGTCAATAAAGGTCTTCATCTGAGCACACATGGTATAAAAATATACCGGAGTTGCCATTACGATGACATCTGCTGAAATCATTTTCTCCAATACTTCAGCCATATCATCTTTCTGGGAACATTTCCCTGTATTGAAACAAGTTCCGCATCCTGTGCAGTAATTGATACTTTTATCTTTTAAAAAGACCTTCTCGGTTTGATGTCCAGCATCATGTGCTCCTTTCATGAATTGGTCACACAACAGGTCAGAGTTACCACCTTTCCGGGGACTGGATGATAATACTAAAACACTTTTATTCATTATATGTCTAATTTTCTACTTGCCATCCATTTGAGGATTTCAGGGTCACGATGGTCAAAAAAACTACTGATTTTTGTGTCAAGGCTTACTATTGCGTCCATATCCTCTGTACTTAATTCAAAATCAAAAATATCGAAGTTTTCGATAATCCTTTCTTTTTTAACGGATTTCGGAATCGCCACCACTCCTCTCTGTGTCAGCCATCTCAGAATAACCTGAGCAACTGTTTTCTGATATTTCCGGGCTATTGAAACCAACAGTTCATTCCCGAAGATGTTATTCTTCCCTTCGGCAAATGGCCCCCATGACTCAATCTGAACATTATTGTTCTGTAAAAATTTCTGGGTTTCAATTTGTTGATTGAAAGGATGGGTTTCGATTTGGTTAATGACAGGTGCTACTTCATTGAACAGTATAATATCCATGACACGGTCGGGTTGGAAATTACTGACGCCAATAGCTCTTAATTTTCTGTCATGATACAATTCTTCCATAGCCCGCCACGAACCATGAACATCCCCGAAAGGTTGATGTATCAGATACAAGTCCAGATAGTCCAGATTTAACCTTTTTAACGATTTTTCGACCGCTGTCTTTGTTTTTTCATATCCAGTGTCCTGAAGCCAGAGTTTTGTCGTAATGAACAACTCTCTTCTATCAATTCCACTATTCTTAATTGCTCTGCCAACAGCTTCCTCATTCATATAGGATGCTGCTGTATCAATCAGTCGATAGCCAACACGAATCGCTTCAAGGACACTGTTTTCACATTCCTTGGTATCTGTCACCTGAAATACGCCAAATCCAAGGATGGGCATTTCGACACCATTATTCAAAACCACTTTATTCATATTTTTCATGTTTAGATGAAAGTTCTGGTTATCATTTTCTCTTCTTTGAGAAAGTTACAAATTTTGACACTGCAAATTTCATCTTAAAAAAGGTACTGGCTTTTATATGAATTACTGTTTCTTGTACCATTATTACTGATTTGGATTAATCATCAAGATTTGGTTTGAAATCTGATTTACCTTTGTCGAAGATTTTAACAATATAAGGATGGAAACTCTCTTAAAAATTGATACTATTTCTCAATACAATGCAAGGATGGGTGTTGAGACCCTTCATCCGCTTGTGAGTGTCATTGATTTTTCAAAAGTCAAGCCGATACCGGGTTCACGGAATCAATTTGGTTTTTATTGTGTTTTTCTGAAAGAAGTGAAATGCGGGGACTTGAAATACGGTTGTAATTATTATGATTACGAGGAAGGAACACTTGTTTTCATTGCTCCCGGACAGATTCTTGGAATCTACAAGGAAGAATTAGTTCAACCAAAGGGATGGGCATTGTTGTTCCATCCTGATTTGATTCGAGGAACAACCCTTGGACACACGATGAAAGACTATACATTCTTTTCCTATGAAGTAAATGAAGCCTTGCATCTGTCAGAAAGGGAACGGGAGAATGTCATAGACTGCTTTAAAAAAATTAATTACGAGTTAAAGCAGGCTATTGATAAACATAGTAAAACGCTGATTACAAACAATATTGAGCTTCTCCTGAACTATTGTGTACGGTTTTACGACCGCCAATTTGTGACCAGAAGTCATGTAAATAAAGACATTTTGGTAAAGTTTGAGGGATTACTTGATGGTTATTTTCAATCAGAGAAAACTCAAACCCTTGGATTACCAACTGTTAAATACTGTGCTGATAATCTTCATTTATCGGCAAACTATTTAGGAGATTTAATCAAAAAAGAAACCGGAAGGTCACCCATTGAACACATTCAATGGAAAGTGATAGAACTTGCCAAAGAGAAAATTTTCGATACAAGTAAATCAGTCAGCACTATCGCTTACGAATTAGGATTCAAGTACCCACAGCATTTCAGTCGCATGTTCAAGAATGAAACGGGACATTCTCCTATTGAATACAGGATGCTGAATTAGGTTTAGAAAAAAATGTGAAATGTAAAGTGCGAATATTTCTGACTTCGCACTTCGCACTTGAACCTGTACCCGGAGCCGGACTAACACCCTTGATTTAAGATAATGCTAAACTGACTATCTGAACCCCTCTAAATACGGGGTTTTCTAATTTTCACAAATTCAGAATAATTCAAAATTGTTGATAAAAAACTCATTTTACCGTCCCCTATACCGTCCACTTTTCACAATATTGTATTATCTTTGTCCTGTTCAAACCTTAATACCTCTCTTATGGCAGGATCAGTCACATTCATTCTAAAGGAGCCTCTTATCGATTATAAGGGCAACCCCAAAAAGTATCCAAAGGAAAAACGGAGCGAGTTTGTCAGGGAAAACGCCCGGAGGTCAAAGATTAAAACCCCGATTTTCCTTGTTTATAGATACAAACAAGACCGGATCAAACTTTCAACCGGCGAAAAGATTAACCCTAAATTATGGAATTCGTTGGATTGCCGGGCAAAGGAAATAAAGCCCCTCAAAACAGAACTGCAAAACTTAAACACCCATTTAGGTAAGATTGAAACCCGGGTCATGAACACCGCCCGGGATCATATCGACAAAAACGGCCGGGTTATCCTGGATCAGTTAACGGAGGAACTCCGCCCGATCCTTAGACCAGGTGCAATAAAAACAATCCAAAAACACACCTTTTTGAGTGCAGTACAAGAGTACATCGATGCGACTGTTAAGAAACCCCGTACTAAATTAAGTTACGGGACTACGCTCAACGTATTGAAGAAATATCAGGATTTTAAAGGGAAAGATATTACCCTGGAAGATATAAATATGGATTTTTACGAAGATTTTATAAAATTCCTCCAAAACACTCAAAGGGAAACTAAAGAGACTATTTTAACTGGATATTCTAAAAATACCATTGGAGGACATATTAAACAGATCAAAGTTTTTATGAACTATGCAAATGACAAAGGTTATACAACAAACCAGGGACACAAACACAGGAAATTTAAAACCATAGAGGAAACACCTGAAACAATTTACCTGAATGATAACGACCTTTTGACCCTTTACGAATTGGATTTATCGGAGAATAAGAAATTAGACAGGGTGCGGGACTTGTTTTTAATTGGTTGTTATACAGGTTTGCGATTTTCCGATCTTTCACAGCTCACACCGGACAAATTCATTAAAGGCGGGACACAGTTAAAGGTTAAGACCATAAAGACCGGTGAAACGGTTATAATTCCCCTGCATTGGACGGTTAAGGAGATATTGAAGAAATACAACGGAGGAACTCCCCGACCGATCAGTAACCAAAAAATGAACGAGTACCTGAAAATACTTTGTAATGTCAAACACTTTCAGGAAATCGTTATTCTGAATAAGACAGAGGGCGGGTTAAGTTTTGAACAGAAAAAACAGAAATGGGAACTCGTTACCGTTCACACCGCCCGCCGTTCATTTGCTACTAATATGTTTTTAGCTGAGGTTCCCGCCATTTCAATAATGAAGATCACCGGACACCGGACTGAAAAGGCGTTCATGAAATACATAAAGATCACCCAGGAACAGAACGCCGATAAATTGAGTATACACCCCTATTTCATAAAACCATTAAAGGCAGTAAAAAAGTAACGGCCTTACAGAAATTAACCGGGGGTTAATATTCTTAACTTTGTTAGCGTTCAAACCAAAACAGGCAAAATGGATGAATATAAAAAGTACTTTTCAGGGAAATACCTAACAGAAAAGAAGGAAAGTCCTTATCAATTAACGTTTTATACATATGAACAATTTATTGAACGGTTTTCAGGTGGTTTTAAAGAGGAAGAACAGGTAATAAGAAAGACTACGCCCCGAGAAAACTATAATCCTGATTTTTTTTGTGATTACGAGTTTCAAGAATTAGTATTCAAACTTGACCCCCCATCAAAAATTACTGAATTTCTTGATTATCATTTTGAAAAATATTGCGGAAATAAACTTGATTTTATTGATCATATCAGCATTGTAATGAATTCTTTTCAATTTCATTATCAATCTCATTATTCAAAACCTTTTGTTATTCCCGGCGAGGAAATAATAACCTTAGTTTCCGATGATGGGAAACATACTTCATATATAACGAAGTTGAGAGATCAATCTAAAGTACTGAAAAGGGATAGGGTTCATGAATGGATCGAAGAAAAACGGAAAGAATTGAAGGCGGAGGTTAAGGGAACAGGAACCCGGGTTGAAAAAATCAAATGGAAGGAATCACCGGCGGTTTTTACATTTTTATTTCGAGAATTAGTAGAAAAGGGATATATAGAACCCCCTAAATATGGTACAGAATGGAGTTACAGCGGATTTGCGAAATTGTGTTTAGAACATTTTGACATCGATGTAGACCTTGAATATTTTACCCGTGCAATGAGAAACCCGGACGCCTTAACCAACACCAAAAAAGGGAAATTCACAATTCCAGATACATCTGAAATAGCCTAATTTTATTGATTATTCCATACAGTCCGGACTGTATACGGATTGTAGAAGGGGTACAGATTGTTCGAAATTTGCTGAAAATATCAGTAAATTATGGAAACAATCATTTTACATAGTACGCCTCTAAAAGACTTCCAGGATATTATCGGGACTATTGTTGAAGAAAAACTGCGACAATTCAAGCCGGAGCCTTCAAAAACCAACGCAAAGAGTGAATATTTGACCCGGACAGAGGTCTGTAAACTATTAAGAATTTCCCTCAGCACACTTCACTATTATTCAAAGGATGGAACTTTACAATCTTACAGGATTGGCGGGCGTATCCTTTACAAGACGGCGGAGGTCAACAACGCCGTTCAGGAAATTCAGGCATTTAAGTACAAACATGGGAGGGTTTAATAATGAAACCCCTACCCTTAATTTTAAAGAAAAACGGGTTCACCTATACCAAAGTACTCCGAACTGGTAAAGTATGCATCTACCGTCAAGAGGTTGCTGAAAATTTGAATTATTTTGAGGTATTTCAAGTCCAAGTTAAACCCCAAATTTTATTCAAAGGCAAAATCATACCGGAAAGAGAAGTTTTTCCAGGAAATGAAGATTTTGGTAAAACTGCATGGAGTTGTAGAACTTTCGACCAAGCGAATGTTAGATTTAAAGAATTAGTCGAAAAACAAAGCCAAAAAAACTTAGGTGCCATTGATTGATTTTGTAAAAATAAAGGTACTTAACCCGGATATTAACGCACTCCGGGAACTCCCTTTCCTGGAATGGGAACAAAAAACAAACACAAGGACAGGGGAAATAAAAGAATATCGGTCAAAGTTTAACGGTTTAACCATTGTCATAATAAACAATCAGTACACCTACCTTTCAGGGAGTTTGCACAAATACTGGAATATCACAAACAACAGGAAAGATCAAAACTATAATGATTATACCTTTTTATCTTTAGTCTGGACTATTCAGGATATTTCCGACCGGTTTAACCTCAACCCTGTTAACTGCAAAATTGAAAACATTGAAACCGGGGTTAATGTTATTTCCCCAATCCCGGTTAATGACGTTTTACGGTCGATTATAAACCATAAAGGAAACCCGTTCACCCAGGAACAAAGTGAAAAAAAATATTTCCGGGAGTGCGAATATCAAAGATACTTTGTAAAGGTTTACAACAAAGGGTTACAATACGGACAACCTGAAAACATATTAAGGTTTGAACTGAAATATGTAAAGATGAACAACCTGAAAACCCTTGACATTTCAACCCTTTCAGACCTGACAAACAAGACCAAAATTAACCGATTGTTAGAACTTATACAGGCCAATTTTAACGATTTACTGTTTTATGACAGTACCATACAAGAGAACGATTTAACCCCGCCAGAATACACCATTTTAACCCAGGGACAAATACCTACCTATTGGAACGACCTAAAGGAAACAAACCCGGAAAACTATTACAAGAGAAGAAACCGTTTCCGGGAATTGGTCAACAAATACGGGAAACAAAACATTCAGGAAACAATCGGGAACCTCATTACTCAAAAATGGAATGAACTTTTACAACCCGTC
>JBEKST010000005.1:0-28171 GCA_049516815.1 Bacteroidales bacterium
AAAAGGATGGGAAACTCATCTTTCTGCAGGTTTTCAAGCAATTGATCAGATCTGCGGCTATATATGATGTATGGCTTCCAGGTCAGGGCTGACCAAAGCCCTGTTTTCCGGGGATAGTAATGCACCTCCTGGCAGTATTTTTCAAGCTCGGGAGAAGGCTTCCTGTCATAAGAAAAACAATGCAGATGTACTTTTACCCCTGCCGAATGCAACGCCCTGATCTTGAAAAAAACATCTATAGCTCCTCCGTAATTCGGTGGGAACGGAATGGTAAACGAGACAATATGAAGATGCGTTTCAGACATAAGGACGATAGATGTTCATTAATTCCTGCTCCTCATTTTCCCAGCAAAGGTCGGAGGCTGCTTTTTCCAGGTTTTTACGAAATAAGGATAATTTTTCATCCTGGCGCAGCAGACTGTCAAATTTAGTTGCAAGATACTGCGGATCATGACTTTCGATCATCTCCCCGATTCCATATTTTTCAACAATGACTTTCATTTCGGGTAAAGGAGAGACCAAAACCGGAACCCGGGCCTGGATGTAATCGAGAAATTTATTGGGCAGACAAAAATGATAATTCAGACTAACATCTTTTTCGATGGATAAGCCAATATCTGCCATCAGTGTATATTTATGAAGATCTTCAAAAGCGACCGGACCGGTGAAAATGACTTTTTCACTGACTCCTTCCTCCATGGCAAGTTTTTTCAATTGATCCATGATATCGCCGGTACCGATAATGACCAGGAACGCTTTTTCCCTGACAAACTTCATAGCCAGGGTCGCTTCTTCGAGACCACGGTCTACGTTAACAGCACCCTGGTAAAGGATGACCTTGTAGTTTGCGGGAATACCGAGATCTGACCTGTTTTTGGCAGGAATGCTCTCCTTCCTTACCGGGACATTCCTGATCACCTTGACATCATTCCCGTATTCTTTCCGGTACATTGCAGCAATGGAAGCATTGACTGCATAAACGGATCCAAGTTTTGGGAAAATGTGGTCCTCGATTCTTTTCCATGCCCGGGTAGTACCGGGTCTTTCGTTCAGTTCCGGAACGCCGCGAAAATACTCATGGCAATCGTGCACCAGGGGTAACCGCCGGAACTTTGAAGCAAGGTAATTTGCAAGCAGGGTATCGAGGTCGTTGGAAACCAGAAGACTGACTTTGTGAAAAAGAAGGAAGAAAAAAAGACGAATATTGTACTCTGCATAGAAACAGGGACCTTTGCTGAACAGAAGCCGCATCCGTTTCATCCGGTATTGCCGCGGTTTCAGCGGAAAGCTCTGTTTTCGCCTTCTCCCGACGAGCAGCACATCGAATCCCATTTTCACCAGCGTATTGCAAACCCGGTCCACACGCTGGTCGGTAACAAGATCATTGGTGACGGAGATGATTACACGTTTCAAGGGGATTTGAACTTATCAGCAAATGTAACTAAAATAAAATTCCTTGGAAAAGAAAAAGGCATTAGGCAATAGACATTAGGCAATAGGGATTTTCGAATTACGGATTTCAAATTGATTTCTTTGCGCCCTTTGCACAAAACTTTGTGTTCTACTATATAACTAATTTTAATAGGTAGATTGTCAAGATGTTAATTTAACCAAAACGATTCATTTTTTCTTTATTCTAATTTACCCTCAGGCCGGGCGGGCCTCGTCACCGCAATCCCGAGTACTCGGGACTGCGTCTGGCGCAATCTCACTTCGTTCGATGGCACCAGCCAAGGCTGCTTATGCGGCGACTGTATTATTTTTTATTCTTATTTGGTTTTTGTGGTATTGATTAAGAAAAAGTGAAGTATGCGAAGTGAAGGATGATTGGCATTATTTTTATGCCTTTGGGTTTTCAGCGGGGCACCCACCCGGCGAAGATTCTGTTAAAAGCCAGACGGAGAAGTGAGTACCGGAATAAAGAAGTTGAATATGAATAAAAAAAAGTAATACCGGGACGAACGGCTTGTCTGGCTTAGGAATCGAGCCGAAGGTGGGTCGCTGAAAACCCGAGGCCGTCTTTTTCTTTGGTTCATTTCTTTTGGACGAGCAAAAGAAATGAACAATTCAGCGCTAAGCACAGCTGTCCCGAGTTCTCTGGAATGTGTCAAGGCCGCCCGGCTTGAGGGCAAAACATAGCAGATTCTACGAATATCTCTCACACGTGATAAACTGACAATTACTTTTTGGTGGTAGCAAAAGGAAGAACATAAAAGGTGAGTATTTGTTATCTTGTTTGAAGTTCCTGAATTAATCCTCAGGAGGAAACTTTGCGGTTAAAAAATATTCCTGAATACTATAGCAAATTCAACTAATTTTGAGCGGAATTCAAATAAATATGCAGCTCCGGGAAGAAATCTCTCTTAAACCTTTCAACACCTTTGGGATCGATGTCAAAGCCCGCTTTTTTGCTGAAGCCCTGACAGAAGAGGATGTTATTGGTCTGGCAGTAAACCAGCAGGAAATTCATCTTCCTCTGTTGATCCTGGGAGGTGGAAGCAACATTCTTTTTACAAAAGATTTTAACGGAACGGTGATGAAAATTTCCATGAAGGGGATCCATATTATAAAAGAAGATGAAGATACGGTATGGGTAAAAGCCAGTGCCGGTGAAAATTGGGATGACCTTGTGAAGTTTTGCGTGGACAACGGCTGGGGGGGACTTGAGAATCTGTCGGCTATCCCGGGGAATGCCGGTACCAGCCCGGTTCAGAACATAGGCGCTTACGGCGTGGAGATGAAGGATACCTTCTTTGAACTCGAAGCCTTTGACCTCGAATCCAAAGTAAAAAGGATTTTTTCAAAAGAAGAATGTGGATTCGGCTATCGCGAGAGCATTTTTAAACTGCAATATAAAGGCCGTTTTATCATTCTCAACGTGACCTTTAGTGTATTGAAAAAACCGGTTCTATGCCTCGACTATGGAAACATAAGGGAAGAACTAACCCTCATGACAGCGGATCATCCAGGGATTGCAGATGTCCGTGAAGCCATATGCCGTATCCGGTTGCGAAAACTTCCTAATCCGGCGGTAATAGGAAATGCAGGCAGTTTTTTCAAGAATCCTGTAATTCTTCCGCAACAATTTGAAAACCTAAAACAATCTTTCCCCGGATCCGGCAATCGGTTTTCGAAAAGTTCGGGATAAGGCTGGAAACAGAAGTCAATATAGTTTAAAATTATAAAGTTTATAAAGTTTGTAAAGTCAATGAATCAGAAACGACAAACATAGTAGTAAATTTTCGCCATTTCGATATCTCGCCATTTCGCCATATCGCTATTTCACTATTTATTTAAACTCGCCAGCTCATCAGCTCGCCAACTCATCAGCTCATCAGCTCATCAGCTCATCAGCTAATCAATCCTCCGATCAGTTCCTTCACGCTCCTCACTTTATGCATCCGGCAATAAACTTCGATCCCGTCAACAATTTTCATTGTGATGGTGGGATCTATAAAATTAGCTGTCCCGACCTGTATGGCGGATGCGCCTGCAAGTATGAACTCGATAGCGTCGATTGCGTTCATGATGCCGCCTATTCCGATTAGCGGCACCTTCACTGCTTTCGAAACCTGCCAAACCATGCGCAATGCAACCGGCTTGATGGCCGGTCCGGATAAGCCACCCGTAATAGTAGAAAGCACAGGCTTGCGTTTTTCTGCGTCGATGGCCATTCCGAGAATGGTATTGATGAGCGATATGATATCGGCTCCTCCGTCAACCACTGCCTTTGCTATTTCCTGTATAGAAGTCACGTTGGGAGAAAGCTTGACGATGAGATTTTTTTTATAAACTTTACGGACAGCGGCAGTCACTTCCGTAGCAGTTGAAGGAATAATCCCAAAAGCCATACCGCCCTGCCTGACATTCGGACAGGAGATGTTCAACTCAATAGCCGGGATATTTTCCAATTCATTGATCTTTTCTGCAACGGCAATATATTCTTTAATGGTAGATCCGGATACATTGACGATAACATTCGTGTCAAAATCTTTAATTGAAGGATAAATCTCCTTCACAAAATAGTCAACTCCCTTGTTCTGAAGTCCAACCGAATTTAGCATTCCGGAAGGGGTTTCAGCCATCCGTGGATAGGCATTTCCATCCCGGTTGTTCCCGGTAACTGCTTTCACCACAATCCCCCCGAGACGACCCGGATCCAAAAAATCCCTGTATTCTTCTCCATACCCGAATGTCCCCGAAGCCGTCATTACCGGGTTTTTCATGTTGAGGTGGCCGATTTTTATGGAGAGGTCTATCATAGCTGGTGAGTTGGCGAGCTGGTGAGTTAGCGAGCTGACGCTTTTTTACTTTATGAACTTTATAAACTTTATGAACTTTATAACTTACTTATTCGTAATTCGTAATTTTTAATTCGTAATTACTTTTACCAACCCAGCTCCTTTGTACTAAACACGGGCCCTTCTGTGCAAACCCGCTGGTTACCATTATTTGTCGGGGTGATGCAGCAAAGACAAACGCCGAATCCACAGGCCATGGTATTTTCCAGCGAAACTTCACAGTCGATACTTTTCTTTGTGGCCATGTGGGCGACAGTTTTCATCATTTGGTCGGGACCACAACAGTAAATCCGGTCGAAAGTCCGGTCTGACTTGAAAATCGAATGACCGGTCACCATTCCCATTTCCCCTTCCGATCCATTTTCCGTTGTAACAAGAACTTCTCCGCACTGCAGGTAAACATCTTTCTCGAAAATATCTTCTTTACTTTTCCAACCCGTCAGTATCGTCACCTTCACATCCTGTTCTTTCAACCACCTGGCAAGAAAAAGTAGGGGAGCCACCCCGCAACCTCCGCCAACGAGTAATACATTCTTCCCGGAAGGCAGGGTAAAAGAATTCCCGAGGGGATACATCACATTCAATTTATCTCCTTCCCTGAGAAGTGAAAGATGACGCGTTCCTTCCCCTTTGATCTGGATCAGCAGGCACATGGTGTTTTTCACCGGATCAAAACCGTGGATCGAAAAAGGCCTTCTCAGGAAAGTGGAGGGGGAATCTTTAACAAGAACCTGAACAAACTGTCCGGGCAGGAGTTGAGGAAGCAATTCAGGTGCCTGCAGTTCCAGGATAAAATGCCATTTGTTCAGATGTTCATTCTTCAGGACAACCAGGTCATGAAGAATTTTTTTGCCACTCATTTATGAGACTCAAATTTTAGAACGAAGTGATTAAAATTTGTTAGTCGAACAATCCCGATAAAATCGGAGGGTATTTTACCCGTGATTCGCAGATCCTCATTATTTCGTTAAGCGGGTCTGGATTTCGTTGGGCACCTCCTTGTATTTCCGGAGTATACGATCCCATTCCTTGAAGAGTTCATCATTTTTCACACTGGTCTGTGGTTTTCCCGATTGTTCGCTGATCAATTTAACCTTATATGCAAGAGGATCGCTGGATCCCAGTTTTACAATTACCCGTGTACGGATCGTGTTTTGCGTGAAGGTCTGCACGACCCAGGCAGTACGGAGGTATCCTGTTTCCCTGTCGGTTACTTCGATAACATCAAAATAGGAGGTAATGATCTGGCTGATCAGTTTCCAGGCTTCCGCTTCTGGTTTATTTGTTTTTATTTCAATATCGATGTTAGCCATGTCCGTTGCTTCGGTGGCATCGTAGGCATCATCCTTCAACATTTCCACATAATAGGTCTTGGGAGGAGGCGCATAGTTTGACTTATTACAAAAGGTAATAAGTTCAGTAAGATAACCCACCTTTTCAACCTTGATGTTGACACAGGTGTTGGACAGTACGACTACATCCAGCTGTCCGGTTCCCATTAACTTTCCATCAAGGGAGATCTTGGCATCCGGCTCGGAAACCCCCAGTTTCACGATTTTCTTACCGGCAAATGCTTCTGAACCAATCAAGGCCAGAACGAGGAACAATAGAAACCCTTTTGTTAACGTCTTCATGGTTTTTGTTTTAAACGGTTTATGATTGATCTTCCTTTGTTTTCTTTTTTACCGTGGTGGCTTTCTTTTTCCCGATAGCCACTTCGCTTTCAGCTTTTTTCTCTGTAAGTTTCTTTTTCTTTGCTGCGGGGTTAACTACAGGTACCTCTTCAGCAGTTTCTTCTTTCTTTTCTTCGGATTTCTCCTCTTCTGATTTTTCCTCTTCAGATTTTTCCTCTTCCTTCTCTGTAAAATCCAGGAGTTGATTTTCCAGGAGAAGGTTGTACCAACTGATTATCTTCCTGATATCGGAGATATAAACTCTTTTTGAATCATAATCCGGGACAACTTCCAGGAAAAACTCCTGGAGCAGTTTGTTATCGGATTTTGCATCCAGTGCAGGTTTCCCTTCCAGTTTACTGTAAATGGCCTTTAGAATTTCTTTAAGAGGTTTCTCTTCGGTGGCAGTAAAGACAGCGATCTCTTCCAATGAGCTGATCTTCTCGTGAGCGAAAGCAGGGAATCGTTTTTTATCCAAAAGGGATTCAACCAGTACCGCATTCTTTAACTGTGAAACAACCTGATATAACCCACTTTTTCCTGAAATCGATAAAATCTTACTAAAGTCCATAAAAACATCATTTTTTTACAAAAATAGCAAAACGTTGGAGAAATTCCTTATTTATAAGCGAAAATTAGTTCTGTTAAAGCGAACAGGCATTAAGCATTGGCCGTTAGCCATTAGGGGAAAATTTTTTCCTTCTCAGATCTCACATCTCACATCTCACATCTCACATCTCACCATTTCGCCATTTTGCTATTTCGCTATTTTGTAGTTCCTGTACTCTCCAGGTAAAATCCCTGTTTTATTTTCTATCCAGTTGAGCAATTTGGATACAGGTGGAAACTTCTTTCGTATCGGATCGAAATCGAATTTCCAGTTCTTGCCGCTGATCCTTTTTTGCATGATTGAGGGATGCGTTCCCTGGAAGAGGACAAGAGAATCGATTCCTGAATAATCAAAAGATTCCAGTTGGGTCTTGTTCTTCTCCATCCATTCCTCATCGTGCCAAAGGGTATGGAAGTACTGCAGTTTCGACCGGATGGATTCGGGAGGTTTTACCCATCCGTAGTGGCACATAATGACACCCGTCGGTTTTACAGCAAGCTTTTTTCCTTCCTTCCGGAAACCCTGGGCATCTTTGTACGACCGGATCTTCTTGTCATTCCTGATGATCCTCACTTCTTTCCGGTACCACTTCCGTGAATCTGCAATGAAATCATATGAACCATAAAAATGAAGATAATCCACGATAAATCCTTCCACCTCAGGTTGGGATTCCCATCTTTCCATGGCATTTCTGAGTTTCCCATATCCTTCTTCATGCAATACTTCATCCGCCTGGATGTAGACAGCCCAGGTACTTTCGGGGGAAATCGCATCAAATGCTTTGTTGGTCTCAATGGCAAGAACTTCACCTCCTTTGCGAAGCGAATCATCCCATACAGTATCGATGATCCTGATCTTGGGCGAACCAATTGATTCGACCAATGCCCGGGTGCCGTCTTCCGAATCCCCCACGGCAACAATAACTTCATCGCACAGGGGCAGGATAGAACTGATCGATTCCACAACCGGATAATCGTACTTGACCGCATTACGGACAATCGTAAAACCGCTGACTTTCATCCTGCTCTCTAAAAAGGGATTATTCCTGTATAGTTTGCCGGAGTAATTTTCTTCAGTTCATTTTTCACCCGGGCAGAAACCTTCAGCCCGTCGATGAATTTATGCAGCTTCTGTTGGTTGATCTTTGCATTTCCCCGCGTCAGATCCTTTAAAGCTTCGAAGGGATCCGGGTAATTTTCCCTGCGCAGGATGGTCTGAATGGCTTCGGATATTACGACCCAGTTTTCATCCAGGTCTTTCGCCATCTTTTCCTCATTGAGGATCAGTTTATCTATTCCTTTCAATAGCGAACGGAATGCGATCAGGGAATGTGCCAGCGGAACCCCTGTGTTCCGGATCACGGTGGAGTCGGAGAGATCACGCTGCAGGCGGGATATTGGTAGTTTGGCAGAGAGGTGCTCAAAAATAGCATTGGCAAGACCCAGGTTCCCTTCTGCATTTTCAAAATCAATGGGGTTGACCTTGTGCGGCATGGCTGAGGATCCGACTTCATTTTTCTTCACTTTTTGGCAGAAATAATCCATCGAAATATAGGTCCAGGCATCACGCGAAAAATCGAGAAGGATAGTATTGATCCTTTTCAGGTTATCGAAGAAAGCGGCAAGGTTATCATAATGTTCGATTTGGGTAGTAGTGGTTGAACGTTCCAGACCTAATGAATCCTGTACAAACCGGTCTGCAAATTTTATCCAGTCGATGGTCGGATAAGCAACATGATGGGCGTTGAAATTTCCGGTTGCCCCGCCAAATTTCGCAGAGGAAGGGATCGTTTGCAGCAGGATGATTTGCTTCTCCAACCTTTCTGCAAAAACATAAAATTCTTTTCCGATGGTGGTGGGTGATGCCGGTTGGCCATGAGTCCGGGCCAGCATGGGTATCTTTTTCCATTCTTTGCTTTTTTGTTTCAGCGTATAGAGGATCTCATCCAGTAAAGGTTTGTAAACATTCAGAAAAGCTTCCTTCAGGGCCAGTGGGAATGCGGTATTGTTGATATCCTGCGAAGTCAGTCCGAAATGAATAAATTCCTTATACTCACTGATGTTCAACTCACAAAATTTCTCTTTTAGGAAATATTCGATGGCTTTTACATCATGGTTTGTAACCTTCTCAATCTCCTTGACCCGAATGGCATCTTCCGGTTTAAACTGTGTATAAACCGACCGGATCTCCGGAAAGTAATCTTTATTGAATCCACGAAGCTGGGGAAGTGGAATATTGCACAGGGCAATAAAATATTCGGCTTCCACCATCAGCCGGTAGCGTATGATCGCTGATTCCGAAAAATATACGGCTAAGGGTTCGGTCACATTGCGATACCGGCCATCAATGGGAGAAATAGCGTTTAGGGATCGGTCCATAGGGTATTTGAATAGCGGTTTGTTTATTGGTTCTCTCTAATGCCAGCATGAAACAAAACTGTTGGCATATAACTCCTGCTGATTTCAGGCATTAAAAGTAATCAAAGATAATAAAATTGATTCATTCAACGCTTTTCTCATGTGCTCAATGTGTGTGAAAATACTGTTTCTTTACTTCACCTCTTTCCCAATCCAGTCAGCGATCTTCTCCAGCACCTCTGGCGACATAGTTTCTTCAATCTTGCCGTATTCATCAATATTTCCTGTTTTTGCATGCTGGAAAAGGTGATTGGCTCCCGGGATCTCTTCGATGGAATAGCTGGAGTTACCTCCGAAGATCAATGCTTTCTCTATGGCTGCCAGGTTTTCCTTTGCAGCCACCTGTTCATCCAGCGAACCATTTAAGGCCAGAAGGGGACAATGAACTTTCGAAAGGTAATCAACGGGATCTAGCACAAGAAATATCCGGAACCAGGGCGTGGTGCATTGTTGAATAAAAAGATCGATCTGGTTATCGTCTAACTGGGGCAGGCCTTTTCCTTCGGGATTTTTCTTTTTTGATGACAGGAAAAGCGCTTTTACCTTTTCCGCTGCTTTTTCATTATCAGTGTTCTTTTTAATCGCAGCATAAATTTTCATACGTAACAGGTTGTCAGCAGCAAGTTCCTTCTCAGTTAAACCTTCGTTTTTATTGATGATCGCCGACTGCATCAGGAGGATCTGCTCTCCGGTCAGCCCTGGACCTGCAAGGAGAACCAAAAAAGCGACATCCTTTCGTTCCGACGCTACTATAGGGGCAATCAGTCCGCCTTCGCTGTGGCCTGCAAGACCAATCTTTGTGGCGTCGATTTCTTGTTGCATTTTCAGGAAATCGATGGCTGCAGAGACATCGGTTGCGAAATCAAGCGTGGTGGCTGTTGAGAATTTCCCTGTCGACTTTCCGAAACCACGGTCATCACAACGTAAAACTGCAATACCTTTACGGGTGAGGTAATCGGCCAGTACCAGGAATGGCTTATGTCCCATCAGTTCTTCATTCCTGTTCTGGGGACCCGACCCCGTGATCAGGATCACAGCGGGGAAAGGACCGCCTGTCTTAGGCATTGTCAACGTTCCGGAAAGCTCAACTTTCGCCTCATCATTTTTTACGATGACCTCTTTTTCAAGATAGGGATAGGGTGGTTTAGGTTCCTGGGGTCTTTTCACACTGTATTTTTCAAAAGAATGATGAAGATCCAGGGGGAAGGTCATCCCGCTTTGTTTCCATGTACCTTTCAGGATGGAAAAATTCTCGTCAAATGCTCCCTGGTAGGAGGCCATAAGAACTTTTGATTTGACGATAAGAGAATCGGTTGTTACCGACACTTTACTGGTAGCGATGCCGTTTACTCCCTGGTCGGGACTGTCGATGGTAACCGTGAAGTTGTCTTTTTCATCCGGAGTGATGTTGATAACCAGGGTCAGTTCTGCAGAACCAATTTTCATCGGCCCCGACCAGGAACCTTTGATCTTTCCGATCAGCTCCTGGTTCTGCGAAAAACTGTGAAAAGACATTATAATTATCACAAATAATGAAATGCATTTTGTTACAATTGAAATTGTTTTTTTCATATTTATCCTGTATTAAAATGTAACTCCTACGGGATTTTTAACTCGCCATTTCATCAGCTCGTCAGCTCATTAGTTCGTCAACTCATTAACTCATCAGCTATTTTATGACCTTCTTTGCAAAACTACTCGAGTAAGCTGCAAAGAACCCTACTCCTTCGTTGCTTACATTTCCCTGTACATTTGCCGGGGGACCTGTGAAAAAAGGAATGCTGAACCCTGCCTGTTTAACCTGATTTATAAAATCAAAATATTCTTTTGTGATGGCCGATAATTCCACCATGATCGTATCTCCGGGATAGAGCGTCTCCCATAAATGGGAATTATTAATGCGGAAAGCCTCTGCTCCGTCTATGTATTTTCCTGCAAAAAACTGATTATCGGTTACAGAAACCTTGGTGATGGTATCCGACCAAAGCTTGTTGTTGCGGTAAAGGTTGAGCATGTAGTAATTTTTCCTGCCGGGAGGATCCAGTGCATAAACTTTGACTTCCCAAACCCCGTTTTTCCCCATATCAGCATTAAAAACTACCTGGATTGAATCGAGTTTAGTGACACCGATCAGTTCGGAGGAAGCAGTATATTCCGTCGTCCCGGCAATAACTTCCGCTAACGAAATGTGCAGGGTATAATCTTTCCCGATGGCTCCTGCAAATTTGGGATCAGTCTGGTAAACACCTGATTGCCCCGGAACTGTTTCAGTCAACGGAAAGGTGCTCGTTCCATCTGTCAGCGATACCTTTGCATTTACCTCCCTGGGGGCCGGAACATCGGAAAAATAATCCGAGGTTTTGGTCAGGTTAATTGTATAAGCCATGGTATCGGATTTAATATGACCGTCGACAACCAGTCGTGTAAACGTTGAATCCAGCTTCAGGTTGATCTTCTCCGTACAGGATGCCGCAATCACAGCAATGGCCAGGATGATTGAAATCCGTTTATTCATTGTTGAAATGAAAATTAAAGGTTAATGAAGGGATGATCCCGAACAAATATACTTTTTCCGCATTGGTCACATTCGGATTTATATTATCCTGCGTGAATTCAATCGACCAGGTATTATGACGGTCGTAAACATTATAAATGGATGCATTCAAATCCCAGGTAAATTTTCTGCCGGGCTTGGGTTTTGAAAACAGGGTAGCGGAAATGTCTAAACGATGGTAGTCCTGGTAACGATAGGCATTCCTGTCGGAATAAATGGGGATGATTTTACCTCCGATTTCCGCTCTCCCGATAGGAAATGTCAGCGGGTTCCCGGTTGCATAAACCCAATTAGCGGAAACCATCCATCGTTTGGATATCCTATAACTCAGGACGATGGCAAGGTTGTTCGGCTTGTCATATGGTGCGGGATAAGTATTCCCGTTGTTGATCAATGAAATTTGCCGGAAAACCCGTGAATAAGTATAACTGATCCATCCGTTCAGTTTCTTTTCATTCAGCCTGACAAGGAATTCGGCTCCATAGGACCAGGCTTTGCCGGTACGCAACTGCCCTTCCAGCGTGTCATTAAGTAAAAGAACCGCATAATCCTTGAAATCGATCACATGCTGCATCCATTTATAATACAATTCAACCGAGGTTTCAATAGTGTTATGCCGGAAATTCCTGAAATATCCCATGGCAACCTGGTCACAAAGCTGAGGCTTCACATTTGGGCTGGCAGGAAACCAGATATCCAGTGGGGTTCCCACCGTGGAATTCTGTGCCAGCTGCAGGTATTGGTTTGTCCGTGCATAGCTTGCTTTGACTGAGGATTTTTCATTGAATTCATAGAGAATTCCGAGTCGCGGTTCAATCCCGTAATAGAGATTGAAAAAATCTCCGGATTTATAAACTGTCGAATCGGTGGTGGTGAAGTTGGTATTGTAATGATAAACTGTTCCCGGGCCGATGTTCTGGAAAACCGATAACCTTAAACCGTACTTGATAGTAAGATTCTGACCGAACCGTTGCTCATTACCTGCATATAAGCCTGTTTCAAGTGCATAATTTTTTGGCACGCTCACTTCGTTGAAAATAGATTCCCCGGTACCTTTGGCCATCCCGGGATCAATCATATGGTAGGTGGAAAAAATTCCAAATTTGATGGTGTTATCAGGATTTGCAAAATAGCTGAAATCTCCGTTCACACCCACATCTTTCAGACTGGCGTTCCATTGAAATCCCGTGACATCGCCGGTCCCTCCGTCGATCATATAACGATAGTCACTGTAAACTGCTGAAAAGTTAGCAAAGAACTTTTGTGTGAAGAGATGGTTCCACCTGACAGTTCCTGTTCCATTGCCCCATTGAAGACCTGCGAATTGATTCCTGAAAACATCTCTTCCGAAATACCCGGAAAGAAAGATCTGGTCATTCTCTCCGAGTTTATAATTTATTTTAGCATTAAGATCATAAAAATAAAGTTTGTTGTTATGCAAAGCTTTATTTGAAGAAAGTGGCAAATACAAGTCAGCATAGGTTCTCCTTCCGGATACGATAAAGGAACATTTGTCTTTAAGAATAGGCCCCTCGACGGTAAGACGGCTGGAGATCAACCCGATACCACCATTGACTTCAAATTTCTTCGAATTTCCTTCATCCATATGAATATCCAAAACCGATGAAAGCCTTCCGCCATACTCAGGAGGAATATCTCCTTTGTAAAGTTTCACATCTTTTATCGCGTCATTGTTGAATACCGAGAAAAATCCAAGCATGTGGGAGGCGTTGTAAACCGTTGCCCCATCAAGCAAGATCAGATTCTGATCGGATGCGCCACCCCTGACGCTGAACCCACTCGAACCTTCGCTCACCGACTGAACGCCGGGCAGCATTTGGATGGCTTTTATGATATCAACTTCCCCGAATAGCGCAGGAATGCTTTCAATGGTTTTGATGTCCATCTTGAAAGTACTCATCTCCGGCCTTGCCACATTATGGTCATTTTTCTCACTTGTGATTTCGACTTCCTTCAGATTTTCCTGTTGAACAGACAGCTCGACTTTCAATGAAAAATCTTTATCCAGTATAACTGTCTTTTTTACGGATCCGTAACCCATGTAAGAAATTGTTACCGTATATTGACCCTGGATCAGGGAGATCGAAAAATTTCCATAGATATCTGAAACCGTGCCGGTTTTCTTTTCGGCGATGTAGATAGTAGCACCGATAAGACTTTCTCCGTTCTGGCTATCAGTTACCTTTCCACTGATAGTGTATGTTTTCAGTCTTTCTTTCTGTGCCAATACAGGAACCATGCCCAGAATAAGAATGATGGGGAGTATAAGGACTATGCGATGAATCATTCAATGGGTGTTATGGGTGAGAATTTAAAATGCCAGGATTTCTTTAACTGCCTTGTAAATTTTTTCGTCATCGGGAAGAATCGCTTTTTCCAGGATACGGTTAAATCCGATGGGAGTATAAGTAGCTCCAACCCTTTTTACGGGAGCATCAAGGAAACGGAATGCTTTTTCCTGGATCATGGAGGCAATTTCACTGCCGAATCCGGAAAATACCTTTTCCTCATGCACCACCAGGGTACGGTTGGTCTTTTCCACTGACCGCAGAATGGTTTCAGTGTCCAATGGCACAATAGAACGGATATCGATGACTTCAGCCTGTAAATTATTTTCACTGGCAACCTTCTCGGCTGTGCGAAGGCACATATGCGTGGTGTTTCCATAGGTCACAATGGTGAGGCAGTCACCTTGGCGGCGGACCCTGGCTTTGCCGAAAGGAACATTAAAGTCATCCGGCACTGCAGCCACAGCAACAGGGTCATTATATAAGGCTTTTGGTTCGAGAAACACCGTCGGGCCTTTTGAACGAATGCTGGTCCTGAGTAATCCTGCAGCATCATCGGCAAAGGAGGGATATACGATTCGCAGTCCCGGCAAGGTCGACAACGCACTTTCAATGGTCTGGGAATGATAGAGGCCACCCCCGATATATCCACCACAAGCCAGCCGTATGGTAACGTTGGCCGTGAATTGACCATTACTGCGCCAATAGTCGTGAGACATCTCCACAAGTTGTTCCATAGCGGGCCAGAAATAATCTGCAAATTCGGCCCCTTCAATCACGATCCGGATCTTCTCGCTGAACCGGCTCATTCCATTGGCAGTTCCAACGATGAAATCTTCGGCAATGGGAGCATTGAAAATCCGTTTCAGCCCGAATTCTTTCTGCATCCCCTTTGAAACATTGAAAATTCCGCCCTTTTCACCGCTGGCCATGTCCTGTCCCCACATAAAGGTATCCGGGTTAAGACGGAACTCCGCCTTCAATGTATCATTAAGCGCTTCGATGAATTTTCTTTTAGGACCGCTGCCATCCGGGATCCCGTCTATGTATTTTTCAAACTTATAAGGTTCTGCAGTAACAAAATTGAGGATACTTGCCGGATCAGGATCAGGGGCTGTCAATGCTTTTTTATGAGCGGCAGAAATAACAAGAGTTGTTTCCTGTTCGATGGCCACAAGTTCCTCTTCGGTAAATTTTTCAGAATAAAGAAGGATCTTCCTGAATTTAGCAAGCGGATCCAGCAACCGGGCTTCCTGCAACTCTTCGGGGCTTCGGTAAAGTTCCTGGCGGTCGCTGTTGGAATGTGATCCTATACGGATGCAGTTGGCATGAACAATGACCGGTTTGCCTTTTTCAAGAACGGTTTGCCTGGCTTTCAGCATGGCGTTCATTGAGTTGAACATGTCCTTCCCGTTGCAATAGATGATGCTGAGGTTTTTAAAGGCCAGGAAATTATCGGAAACCCTTGGATTGGCGGTCTGGTCTGATTTCGGAACGGATATTCCATAACCATTGTCCTGGAAGACAAAAATGACCGGCAGCTTTTCCCTGCTGGCGCCATTGATGGCTTCGTAAACATACCCCTCAGAAGCGGACGATTCTCCCTGCGAACTGATGGCCACACCTTTCACACCATAATATTTTATAGCCCTTGCTACTCCAACTGCGTGAAGAGTATGGTTGCCTGTTGAGGATGAAACATTGTGGATATTCCATTCGGGTTTGGCAAAATGATTCGACATGTGCCGCCCCCCACTTGCAATATCCGAAGCCTTGGAAAGTCCGTTCAGGATGATCTCTTCTGCTGTGAGGCCGGCTGAGATAACCGTCAGCATATCCCGGTAATAAGGGAAAAGGTGATCGGTATTGCGGTCGAAGACCTGGCCAATGGCCAACTGAATCCCGTCATGACCTGCATAAGGTGCATGATATGACCATCCCAGCGCCTGCTTGAGGTAATTTGGCGCCTTCTCATCCAGTTTTCTACCAAGCGTCAGGAGATAAAACCATTTACGCAAGGTTTCCTTATCCGTGCTTTTAATGGTGAACGCCTTATCTTCCTTCCGGATCGCCAGCTGTTTATACTTGCTGTTTGTTGTCATGGCCGGATAATATGAAATTCACCATTTTCTTTCAATTTAATAATCCTGGAAGGTCTCACCTCCTGCAAAACATCCTGGTATAACGTAACCACATAATCCACATGATCACGGATCTCTTTTGAAATAGATTTAAAAACCATGGGGGTTGGTTCACCGGAAATGTTGGCAGATGAAGAAACAATAGGTTTCCCAAATGCACGGATCAGGCTTTTACAAAATTCATTTTTTACGATACGGATGGCAATGGAATTATCTTTCGCAATCACGTTTTTTGCAAGATTTTGCGCATCCGGATAAATAATTGTCAATGGACGTTCCACATTTTTCATTAGGTCTCTGGCAATACCAGGGAAGGTTTTCATATATTTTGAGATCTCCTTCATATCTGCAAGAAGAATGATAAGGCGTTTGCTCTCAACGCGTTTCTTGAGATGATAGATCTTCTCAACGGCTTTTTCGCTTGTCGCGTCACATCCTATTCCCCATATGGTGTCGGTCGGATAAAGAATGGTGCCTCCCTTCTCCAGGACTTCAACGCATTTCTTTATTTCATTTTTCATTGCCAGATGCATGTCTTTTTGCAGGCTTAAGGTTATGAATAGCTTACATCACCACGTAAAATTACGATAAAAATCGTCTTTAATTGTGTAAGCCGGTAAATTCGGGTTTCAGAGACGAGTAATCAGCTGGTCCACATTTATTTGGGTGGCACAGCGGAAATGCTTTTCCGGGCAGGAGCGGTATCCATGTATCCCGCAGGGACGGCAGTAAAGTTCACCGATTTCCACGATCCTGGAATCATCCGAAAGCGGGCCAAACCCAAAACGGGGAACCGTAGAGCAATAAATTACAGTCACCGGGGCATTAATGGCAGAAGCGAGGTGCGTGGGAGCCGAATCGTTGGTGAAATTCATCCGGGCATCCTTCATCAAGGAAGCTGATTCGAGGAAAGAAAGCTTTCCGGAGAGGTCCCTACATCCCGGGTGATCGGAATGCCGGATGATCTCTTCACATAAGATTGTATCATTTGAGGAACCCAGGAAATAGATTTTGGTTTGAGCCGGGATATAGCTGATGAACTCGACCCATTTTTTCATGGGATATTGTTTCGTGAACCAAAGGGAAGCCGGGGAAATCGTGTAATATCCCCCTGATTTGTAAATGGCTGTCTTTGCAAGATCGGTAGCGGTAAGGTAGAGCCTCGGTTTTACCAGTGATGCATCGGTCAGCGCCGTTGTCAGCATCAGGTTCCGTTCCGCTTCATGCATTCCTTCCCTGAAAACATGAGGGATGGATGTGGTAAAGAACATGGAAAATGGGTTTTTCGAAAACCCGATCCGGATTTTGGCCCCCGAAAATGCTGCCAGGAAACCTGTAAGGGCAAACCGCTGGACAGTAATGACAGCATCGTATTTCTCTTTCCGGATTTTACCCAAAATACTGAAAAAATTCCGGTATTTACCATGGTTTTTATTCCAGGTGATCACTTTATGAAGGAAGGGATGATTGCGGAAAAGGCTTTCCATGCCGGTTTTTACGAGCAGATCAAGAGATGCTTCCGGGTAAAACCGGTGCAGTTTTTCGATCACCGGCGTGGTGAGGATCACGTCGCCGATGGATGCGGTTTGTATGACTAAGATCTTTTTCAATAGTATGAAATGATGACTGGGAATTCTATCTTGTAAGGTTAGAAGATTCTGAAAAAGAAGTTAAACACTCACATCAAATTCCCTCAAAACCTGGTTCAGCGATGTTTTCAGGTCGGTTGATTCTTTTCTCTTTCCGATGATCAGGGCACAGGCAACATGGTAGGATCCTGCCGGGAATTTCTTATCAAACGAGCCCGGGATCACGACTGAACGCGGAGGAATGTACCCCCGCATTTCTATGGGTTCTTTGCCTGAAACATCAATGATCTTCGTGGAAGCGGTCAATACGACATTTGCTCCCAGCACGGCTTCCTTCCCGATCCTGACACCTTCCACCACGATACACCTGGAACCAATAAAACAATCATCCTCAATGATAACCGGCGCTGCCTGGACCGGTTCAAGGACACCTCCGATACCGGTTCCGCCGCTCAGATGGACGTTCTTTCCAACCTGGGCACAGGATCCCACTGTGGCCCAGGTATCCACCATGGTGCCGGTGTCGACATATGCACCGATGTTGATATACGATGGCATCAGGATCACACCTTTTGCGATAAAAGCTCCGTACCGAGCAATAGCATGAGGAACGACACGCACCCCGAGAGCTTCAAAACCTTTTTTTAACGGGATCATATCATGGAATTCAAGAGGTCCGGCCGATGTGGTTTCCATCTTCTGGATGGAAAAGTAAAGAATCACTGCTTTCTTGACCCATTCATTCACCACCCAATCGGTACCCTTTTGCTGGGCGACACGGATCTTGCCTTGATCCAACCCGTCAATAACATCCCGGATCGCCTGCTGAATATCAGGTTCATGGATCAGTTTACGTTTTTCCCAGGCTTGTTCAACAGCTAACCGAAGATTTTTCATCTTGATTTTATAAAATAGAAAGATCAAAAGTAAAGTAAAATTACGAAGTTTGAAGTACGATTTACGAATGAATTTTTGATCTCTCCCTCACCCACATAACCAGTATCCAGCATCCAGCATCCATTTTTCATTTTTCATTCTTCATTTTTCATTCTTGATTTCCCTTACCTTTGTACCGGTTTTTAAATTATGGGAAGGATACTGTCGATCGATTTTGGACAAAAAAGGGTTGGACTTGCAGTGACCGATGAATTGAAAATCATCGCCACAGCACTGGCTACGGTTCCGGCAAACGAGATCATGGCCTTTTTGAAAGAGTATGCCTCCCGGAATGCGGTTGAGTGCTTTGTGGTTGGAGAACCAAAGCAGATGAACAACATGGCTTCAGAATCTGCCAAATACATCGAACCTTTTATCCGTAAGCTGAAAGCAGAATTTCCTGAAATACCGATAGAAAGGATGGATGAACGGTTCACTTCAATGATCGCGACGCAGACCATAAGGGAATCCGGGGCAAAGAAAAAAGACCGCAGGGATAAATCATTGGTGGATACCATCAGCGCTGTGATCATCCTGCAGTCGTTTATGGAGAAAAGAAAGATGACAAGGTAACGACATCGTTCGCAATATATAACTAAATAAGAACAAAACAGAATGATACTTCCGGTTTTAGCATTTGGTCACCCTACGTTAAAAAAAATTGCAAAAGAAATCAACCCGGATCATCCCGGCCTGGAACAACTTATCGGAGACATGTTTGAAACCATGTACCAATCGGATGGCGTCGGACTGGCGGCTCCGCAAGTCAATCAATCCATCCGACTCTTTATTATCGATGCTGCTCCCTATGCCGAAAAATATCCTGAAGCAAAAGGGTTTAAGAAAGTTTTTATCAATGCAAAGATTTATAAAGAAGAAGGCGAAGAATGGGCATTTAATGAAGGCTGCCTCTGTTTCCCGGGAGTCCGCGAAGATATCCAGCGGAAGCCGGTAATCTACATGCGTTACCAGGATGAAAATTTTCAACCTTATGATGAAAGGTTTGATGGGATCCTGGCCCGTGTGATCCAGCATGAATATGATCATACCGAGGGCATCCTCTTCGTCGACAGGCTGAGTCCGTTACGTAAAATGCTCCTGAAAGGCAAACTGAACGATATCTCCAAGGGGAATGTGGATATCTTTTATAAAATGATATTTCCCTTGCAGAAAAAAGGAAGGAAATAATTGAAAATTGATAATGGACAATTGAAAATAATTTCGCTTTTCGCTATTCGCTTTTCGTTATTTATGCAGTATCCAGTACTTTAAACTTAACACTTTAAACTTAACACTCCATATTCATGAAACAATACACTTTACTCGCAGCTGTTATTGCCTTAGCTGTTCTCTCCGGCTGCAGCCCATCCAGGGAAAAATCGGTCAAGACAATCACCTCTCTTGAAACCAAGCTCTTCGCCCCGACAGCAATGGGGTTTGATAAAGTTAAGGCCGACAGCCTTCTTTCAGCTTATGAATCCTTTATGAAGCATTTCCCGGAGGATTCGCTAACCATGAAGATCACCTTTAAAGCTGCAAACCTGAGCATGAATATGGGAGATAGCAAAAAAGCCATCGAACTTTTCGACAAGTTTATCGAAAAATACCCGGATAACCCGAAAGCGGCTGTCTCAATGTTTTTTAAAGCCTATATTTACGAAAACCAGATAAAAAACCTGGACAAGGCGAAGGAGATCTACTTGCAGTTCATTGAAAAATATCCCAGCGGCGATTTTACCAATGATGCACGGATTGCATTAAAGAATCTCGGAAAATCACCGGAGCAGATGGTTCGCGAATTCGAGGAACAGCATAAAGCTGACAGCATCCGCGTTTCAGACTCTCTGGTTGCATTGAAGCCGGTCAAACATTCCAAGAAAAGATAACCTCACCACTCTAAGTACGAAGTACAAAGGCAGAAGTATGAAGTAATTTTCGAAGGACAAAGTAGGACTTACTTTTTTTTATTCGTCCTTCGTACTTATTTAAAGAATTTCTCCATCGCATTCGACAGGTCGGAAGGTGTGACTTCTTTCGACAGATGTCCTTCGTGACTGTATGAGATTTTTCCGCGTTCTTCAGAAACCATGATGGCAAAGGAATCAGATTTTTCTGTGATTCCGACGGCAGCGCGGTGCCGCAAACCGTAATTGCCCGGAATTTCAGGATTGCTGCTGACAGGAAGGATGCACCTTGCCGCGCGGATGATTCCACCGGTAATGATCACAGCCCCATCGTGAAGCGGGCTGTTCTTGAAAAAAATCGTTTCCAGGAGAAACTCGGAGATCTTGGCATCTATTACCTGTCCCGTTTCAATATAGGCCTTTAGCTCATTTTGTCCCGTGATCACGATCAGGGCGCCGGTATAGGTATCTGCCATTTTTTGACAGGCCTTCACGATTGTATCAATATGAAAATGGATTGGATCCTCCAGTTGAAACTTCCAGAAGAGAAAACGTTTTCTCGTCGACTTAATGATCCGCGTATTTCCCACCAGCAGGAGAAACTGCCGGATCTCCGGCTGAAATACTACGATCAGCGCAATGAAACCTACACTGATAAACTGACCAAGAATCTCGCTCAGCAGTTGCATCTGGAATGCTTTAACCACTTTCCAGATAATGTAAAACGCAATGATTCCAATGAAGATCCGGATGGCTGCAGTTCCTTTTACAAGGTTGTATACCTCGTATAGCAATATTGAAAAGAGGATAACATCGATGATGTCGACAATGCGAACGTTAAAAAGACCGGTAATACTGAGTAGAAGCAATTTATTTAATTACGAATTGGGGCAAATGTAAGAAATTTCTTGATGCTGGATGCTGGATGCTGGATGCTGGATGCTGGATGCTGGATGCTGGATGCTGGATGCTGGAATTTATTCAGAACCTAAAACCCAATACCCTCACCCACACAACTAGCATCAAGCATCCAGCATCAAGCGTCTACTGAACATATGCTTCTACTAACCTGATCGCCTCAATAGCTTCCTTGACGTCGTGAACTCGTAAAATATTCGCACCTTTCAGGAGGGCGATGGTGTTAAGGACGGTGGTTCCGTTGAGCGCTTCCTGTGGTTTGATCTGCAAAACACGATTAATCATTGACTTCCTTGAAAGACCTGCAAGGAGCGGAAAGCCGAAGGAACGAAACAATTCGAACTGGTATAAAAGTTGGAAATTATTCTTAACCGTTTTCCCGAAGCCGAATCCGGGGTCAAGGATCACCTGGTTAAACCCGGATGGAAGAAGAGCGAGACGTGATTGGAAATATTCCCTGACTTCACCTGTAACATCCTTGTAATGTGGGTTTATCTGCATATTATCAGGCGTACCCTGCATATGCATCAGGATGTAGGGAATATTGTGACGGGCTACCAGGTCAAACATCCCCCCGTCGAATCTTCCTCCATAAATATCATTAATCATCATGGATCCATGTTCGATGGCGGCTTTTGCCACTGGTGAACGGTACGTATCAACCGAAATGACCGCCTCGCTGAAATGTCCTCTGATGGCCGCCAGGGAGGGAAGCAGCCGGGCGATCTCCTGTTCTTCATCCACAGGAATAGCCCCTGGTCGCGTTGACATAGCCCCGATGTCGATAATGGCAGCTCCCTCGGAGATCATCTTCTCAACCTGTTTCAGCTGGTTGATGATGGTTAAAAAAGAGCCTCCGTCATAAAACGAATCCGGCGTAATGTTCAGAATGCCCATTACCACGGGCCTAGCAAGACTGATCTTTTTACCGGCACAATCTAACGTGAACGGAGATAAAGTCGGAGTCAAATTAAAAGTTTATAAAGTTTGTAAAGTTCATAAAGTTATAAAGTTATTACCCAATACCCTCACCCACACATCCAGCATCCAGCATCCAGCATCCAGCATCCAGCATCCAGCATCCAGCATCCAGCATCTTATCCCTGATGGCTAACCCCTGTTAAGAATTTCTGAAAAAGAAAATGCAAAATTACGATCAAAATTCAAATTGTTCTTACCTTTAACCAATAAAAATAGACGGATTCCCAACTTATGAACGACACCGGAAAAACTGAACAACAATTTGAAACAATCATCCAAAAATGCCGCAATATCTTCCTGGACAAGATGAAGGATTATGGCAGTTCCTGGAGAATTTTACGGATTTCCTCGCTTACAGACCAGGTCTTCATCAAGGCAAACCGCATCCGCAGCATTGAATCAAAAGGAATTCGTAAAGTGGATGAAGGGATCATCCCGGAATATATTGGCATCGTGAATTATTCAATTATCGCATTGATCCAAATGGAACTCGGAGAAGAAAGCGAACAAAATCTTTCGCCTGAAGAAGCTGAAAAACTTTACAACAAGCATGTATATGCTGCCCGCGACCTCATGCTGAACAAAAATCATGATTATGCAGAAGTATGGCGCGAGATGCGTTTGAGTTCACTCACCGATATCATTCTCATGAAACTGATGCGCATCAAGCAGATAGAAGATAATATGGGTAAGACTTTCATCTCGGAAGGGATCGATGCCAATTACCAGGATATCATAAATTATTCGATCTTCGCATTAATAAAACTTGAAGAATGACTATGAAAATTTTCCGCAATGTCAGTCGCATTTTATTAGGACTTGTTTTTATTTTCTCCGGTTTCGTTAAAGGCATTGACCCATTGGGAACATGTTACCGCATGGAAGATTATTTCCAGGCCTTCGGGATGCCCTGGGCTGTAATTTTCGCCCTCTATCTAAGTATCTTTTTATGTACGCTTGAATTCATTACCGGGATCAGCCTCCTGTTCAATCTCTGGATCAAAGGGTCAGCCTGGGTACTGCTCGGGATGATGATCTACTTTACCTGCCTGACCTTCTGTGATGCAGTTTTCAACCTGGTTCCCGATTGCGGATGCTTCGGCGATGCGATAAAATTGACAAATCTCCAGACTTTCCTGAAGAATATTATCCTGATGATCTTTGTCGTTCCTGTTTTCACAGGAAGAAAGAAATTCATAAACTGGGCTCCGGACTGGGCACAGAAGATGTTCCTGCTGATCTTCTCGCTTTCATTCATGGGGATGTCAATTTACTGTTACCGGCATTTGCCTCTCATCGATTTTATGGGATGGAAGGTTGGGAACAAGATCAACGTGCCGGCTAAACCGCTGAAGTTCTATGTTACCTATAAAAACAAGGTTACCGGTGAAGAGAAAGAATATCTCACACCCGATTATCCGTGGAATGATTCAGTTTGGATGTCGCAATGGGTTTTCAAGAGCCAGCGTGTGGTTGATTCAGCGAAAAGCCAGGCACTGGCTTTAAGGGTGGAGGATGAACATGGAGCCGATGTCTCTGCGTCCATCGTGGATAATCCCGACCTGCAGTTTATCCTTGTGGCATATGACCTTGGGAAGACTGATACAGCTGCTTTTCACAGGATTCTTCCTTTTTACAAGAATGCAACGAGGGAAGGATATTCTTTCATTTGCCTGACCAGCACTCTGCCCGGGGATATTAAAAAATTCAGGATGTACAACGGGGCAGGATTCAGTTTCTACAATGCCGATGACGTGGTACTGAGAACGATGATCAGGTCGAACCCGGGACTAATTCTCATCCGCAACGGGATCGTCCTTGCCAAATGGCCGTTCCGCAATTTTCCATCTTATGAAAGCGTGATGGAAAAATTCAGGAATCCATAATGGAACTCACCGGGAACTAAGGGGAGGAGCATGGGGCAATTTTTACTGAAACGGCTGTTGTATGGATTTCTCGTGCTCATCGGGGTGATCGTGATTAATTTCTTTTTGTTCAATATCCTCCCCGGCGACCCCGCACGGATGATGCTTGGCCAGCGGGCAGATATCACATCCGTTGAAGCCATCAACAAGGACCTTGGAAGAGACAAACCCCTGATGACCCAGTTCTTCAATTACCTGAACGACCTCTCTCCTCTATCCATTCATAATGACGTTAATATCTTAAGTTATTGGTATCTTGATCCGTCAAAATATACCTCTTTTGTGAAACTGATCCCGGTTTCAAAAAAAGCGGTTCTCATTCTGAAAAAACCATACCTGCGCAGATCCTACCAATCTAAGAAACAGGTCGGCGAGATTCTGATCGAAGGATTTGTCAACACTATCATCCTCGCGGTTGTTGCCATGACTTTTGCCATTTTTTTCGGGATCATCATCGGGATCGTCTGTGCAGTCAAGAAAAACAGCTTTATCGATCGAATATCCTTGGTCTTCTCCGTCTTGGGAATGTCACTGCCCTCTTTCTTTGCGGCCATTTTGGTGGCGTGGATCTTTGCTTTTGTTCTTGGCAGATATACCGGACTGAATATGGCTGGAAGTCTTTTTTCGGTGAATGATTTTGGAAGAGGAGAATACCTGGACCTGAAAAACCTGATCTTGCCTGCATTCACGCTTGGCATTCGCCCATTGGCCATCGTAGTGGAGCTTACACGGAATTCACTGCTGGAAGTGCTTTCGCAGGATTACATCCGGACAGCACGGGCAAAGGGTTTAAGCAAATTCCGTATCCTCATGCGGCATGCTCTGAAGAATGCCATGAATCCTGTCATTACGGCCATGTCGGGATGGCTTGCTTCCCTGCTGGCCGGAGCGGTATTTATCGAATACATCTTCGATTGGAAAGGCATCGGGCTGGTCATCGTCAATGCACTTGAGAAATATGACTTCCCCGTGCTGATGGGAGCCGTGCTCTTCATTTCCATCATTTTGGTAATAATCAATATCCTGGTGGATGTCGTTTACGGGATGCTGGATCCGAGGGTGAGAGTGCAATAAGAGTCGGTGTAACTGAGTTTATTAACAGGCGGACAGGTTGGACAAGCGGACGGGTGGAAAAGCGAAAAAGCGAAAAAGCGAAATGACGAAATGGCGAAATAATATCAAAAAACACTTAATACTTAACACTTAAAACTTAACACTTCGATATGAGAAGGAAAATTGTTGCTGGGAACTGGAAAATGAACAAGTCATTTCCGGATGCCGAAGAACTGATTGCTGAAATTGCAGACAAACTGGAGTCGATGGATACGGGCCACCAGGATGTGATCCTCTGTCCTCCTTATGTGTACCTTGAAATGGCCACGGATATCGCTGAAGATTCGGTTTTCAGCGTGGGCGCACAAAATATGAACGAAAACGATAACGGGGCTTATACAGGCGAAATTTCGGGACCTATGCTAACCTCATTGGAAGTTGAATATTGTATCATCGGCCATTCGGAAAGCTGCATTAAGGAATGGCATCCGGCCGATCTTTTGCTGCGGGGAAGTGCTACCGGAAAGAGAAGCAGGACACCATTTTGAGGTGGTCAAAAAGCAACTGGATGAATCCTTGTTCCATCTTACTGCCGAACAATTTCAGCAGGCTGTGATAGCTTATGAACCGGTATGGGCTATTGGGACCGGTGTGAATGCCACACCTCCTCAGGCACAGGAGATGCATGCATACATCCGTGAACAGGTCGCTTTGAAATACGGTGAAAGAATGGCCGCCGAAACCAGTATTTTGTATGGAGGAAGCTGCAATGCTTCCAATGCCCGTGAACTTTTTTCCCAGGCAGATGTTGATGGTGGCCTCATCGGGGGCGCGTCCCTGAAGGCTGATGAATTTTTAAAGATCGTAACTTCCTTCTGATATGGATTACATAGAGATCCGCATTCATTCTGCTTCGGAAGAAAAACGTGAGATCCTCACTTCCCTGCTTGCCGAAGAACAGTTTGAAGGTTTTGCGGAAACGGAGGATGAACTTCTTGCTTATATCCAAATCAATAATTATTTACGGGAAAAGGTAGAACAGATCTGTGCTCAGTTTGAAGTGAATTTCACCGAAAAAAGAATCCCCGATCAGAACTGGAATGCCGAATGGGAGAAAAACTTCGAACCGGTGCTGATTGCAGGAAAATGTTACATCCGTGCTCCTTTTCATACTTCCCGTTCCGATTATCCTTTCGAGATCATTATTGAACCGAGAATGTCATTCGGAACAGCTCATAATGAAACCACGGCCATGATGATCGAAATGATGATGCAGATGGATTTCCGGGGGAAGAAAGTGCTGGATATGGGTTGCGGTACCGGAATCCTTGCCATTCTTGCATGTAAGATGGGCGCTTCGGAAGTGGACGCCATCGATAACAACAGCTGGGCATTCAACAATGCCATGGATAACATAAAAAAAAACAGTGCATACGCTGTCACTGTGAAAATGGGAGATATTGATGCTGCCGGTTCCGGTTACAATATCCTGTTGGCAAATATTAACCGGAATGTCCTGCTCTGCCACATCCACGGATATTCAAAACGCATTCAAAAAGGTGAATTGCTGATGAGTGGTTTTTATGAAGAAGACCTCACAATGATCCGGCAGGCAGCAGAATCCAGTACATTTGTGCTCGACCGTTATATAATAAAAAACCGGTGGGTCACCGCCCGATTTATAAAATGAAAAATCCTCTTGCAAGGCCGGCGCTCTATGTGTTAATGCCGGTTCTTCTTTTGTTATTTTCACAGGATGCCTGGGCGCAGGAAATTACCCGTTTTTCAGGCGATTCCACGAAATTTATCACTGAACTCAACAGCGTATTTGCCCCACTCGTGGCCAATGAAGGGAAAATGAGTGCTGCCCTTATGAAAGCGTTCATTCAAAAGTGGAATACTGAAAAATATAATCCTTCAAAGAAAAAACTTATCTATGCCATCGGCAACCAAATGCTTAAGAAAGGGCTGAAACCCTTTCCCGACTTTTACAATTACATCAAGGCCCTGAATGTTTTTATTGATTCCCAACAGCCGGATGAACGCTTTAATGAATGGTTTATCGTTCTGAAAGGGCTTCAGGAAAACAAGAACAACCGTTACTTCCTCCAGTTTGTTGAACAATCCATTTTCCTTTTCGGCGAGAACCTTGTTTATAAATCCCAATCGGCAAAATGGAAAATCATGACTTCCGATTACCATATGAAATTTGATTCGGTTCCCGTGATCACGTTTGCTCCCTCCATGCTGGTGTGTTATGCCAATAACGACAGCCTTGTGATCTTCAATACCCGCGGGGTTTTTTATCCGCTTACATTTTATTGGATAGGCAAAGGTGGAAAGGTCGACTGGCAGAGGGCCGGGCTGGATCCACAGCAGGTTTATGCGAATGTGAAGAATTACCAGATCCAGATGAAATATGCAAAAGTCGAAGCAGATTCGGTCGAATTTTACAACAAGAAGTTTTTTGCTTTTTCATTGATGGGAAAATTCAGCGATAAGGTTCTCGCGAATGTTACCGAGGATAAGGCACAATATCCCACATTCAGTTCCTATGATAAAACCATTGGGATCAAGAACCTTTTCAAGAATGTTGATTACCTGGGCGGATTCGCAATGGAAGGCGCAAAAATCATCGGATCCGGTTCAAGTACAGAAGATGCCAGACTCGTTTTCAGGAAAAATAATAAGGAGTTTGTCAGGATCTTCTCGAAATTATTTGTTATCCGTACCGATAGGATAAACTCAGCAAATGCTTCCATCACGATTTATCACGATAATGATTCCATTTACAACCCGGTTCTTACGATGAAATACATTGATGAAAAAAAAGAGCTGACACTTACCCGTGATGAACGTA
>JBEKST010000006.1:0-25671 GCA_049516815.1 Bacteroidales bacterium
CTACATCATTTTTCTTCAGCCTTTCAAGCATTTCCCTTATAATCAGATGACCAGAATAATCCTTAAAATCAAGGACATTCCTGTTAATATTGGTCGGGTAAGCAGGATCAACGAGAAGTTGTCCCGTTGCAGAGAGAACGAAAATATAGGTATTATAAAAATAAAATATGCTTGCATCATTCAACAGATGGTTATAAGCTTCTTTGCCCGAACTTTGGATAAGCCTTGCAGCAGAATCAACAACATCCACCACAAATTGCATTTCTGTCCGGATATTATAAGTACCACTGCCAATAGCATACATTTTACCATCAGTTCCCCTGACCCCCATGACGTATGCACTTTTCCAGGAAGGGAAGATTTCACCTGGTTCAGCCCACAGGTAATGGATCCATCCATAGGGTTTCTTGGTGTTGGAGGCGATCCTCTGAATTAATTGAATGATTGGTTTACCATTTATATCTTTGATTCCCAGGAGATTTTTTCCGACAGATTCTTTCAAGACAGGATGGAAAACGCATTCGCCTGAAAGATTATAAATGAAAATATATCTTGTTCCGGAAAACCATTTGCTGTCTTTTTCCCCGAATTCAACAAACGCATCCCGCCCTTTTTCTGAAAACAACTCCGCAGCTTCACTGACAAAATTGACCAGGTCGCGCGTTTCTTTAAACTGGTACAGGTTCAAATCAGGTTGTGTCCGTGGGGAGGGGCTGCAGGAGGAAAATATCAATATGCTGAAACAACAGCATTTTTTTATTTTTTTGAACAAGGTAGTTCCTATCAAATTACTGTCTGATTTCATGCAACTAAATTAGGGAAAAAAATTTCAGGGATTTATTATTCGAACAAAATTGTTAATGAAAATAAAGTCCCAATTGTTAAACAGCATTCTTAGGATTTACACGTAAATCCGGGATAGGGAATTGGCTCAACAAATGGATTCTGTTTGTTGCAGTGCTGGTTACATGGCTGCAATTTTCACAACCTTTCTTATTATCACTTGTTTCCCGTCTTCCAAAGCCAGGTAATAAACACCGGCAGGAAGTTCTCCAAATTGAAAATGTGAAAATTGTTTTCCGGGGTGAATAGTTTTATCTGCAAACATTTTTATCATTTTCCCTGAACTTGAATATAGGGTTGTTTTAAGTTGTATGGTTTTTTCCGAAACTATCTCTACCTGTGCTGCATTCTGCACCGGGTTTGGGAAGACATTTCCTACCAGGAGTGAAAAATTCTCTTTTGGTTCATCAATGCCTGCCGAAGGATTAAAGTAGGTGCTGTAGACCCCATTTCCGTGTGTGGCTATGGCAATAAAACCATCTGTCGGTCGGGTGTCTATCATATCGATAATCACATTGCCAATTGTAGTTGCTCCTTCTTTAATCCACACTGTTGAATCTCCATTCAACTTAGTTGTAGAAAACAATCCACAGGAGGTTCCCGCAAAAATAATTTTTTTACCCTGGTATAATAATTTCTTTGTGCAGCGGATTGAAGGACCATTACCTGATCCGTCCGGGAACTCTTCCAGGTTACCTCCCACAGCAGTCCAGCTGAGGCCGCCATCCTCAGAATGAAAGAGGCTCTGAACGCCATAATTCGAAAAAGTCACCATCAGGTAATCTGCATTATCCGGGTCAATATCTATGAAGGCAATAAATGCATTTACCGGGAAATTACTTCCTGTGATATCCACGGGGACGGGATTTCCCGTGTTAGCGTTATCCAGTCTGTATAATTTACCAAGATTTGTGCCGTAATAAATGCGGTTCGCTGGTGTTTTCGAAACGGCCAGATAACTTATTTCCGAGGCAGTGCCTACATTCACATTGCTCAGGTGGTTCCATCCGGAATTGCGCTGGCTTGTGTCATAAGCGGCAGCTTTAAGGTTATCCTTACGCCAAATGCTTGTGACTGTGGGGAGGTAGAATGTTTTGTAGTTATTCGGATCCAGGGCGAAATTCTGGTAAAAAGGAAAAAGGATGTTGCTGCCCATCACCGGGTCATAATATTTAAGAAGGGTATCAGGAAGCTGGGGGAATATATCTGTCGTATGCATGCCGGTATCAAACCGGGAGGTCCAGATATTTCCGCTGTAGGCAGAAATGACACAATATTCCCAGTTGGGCGCAACACAGGTAGCGAACCCATCATAACAAATGTCGATATTAAACCAGAATTCCGTGGGATCATCGGTAACCGTGTAATACCAGTTGTTATCCTGTAACCCGCCAAGGCACCAGTCATCCCCGGAAGAGCCATGATCGATGGCAATGCTGTAAAACTGAGTTGTCGTCAGTTTATTATTCATTCTTTCCCACGAAAAATGACTGCTGTCGGCCATACAATCCGTTGTAAGATAGATACCCCCATCATTGGCTATAAACATGGTTGACGGATCGTCCGGGAGAAATGTTATTCCATGCTGGTCCGGATGAAGTGCATGTATCGAGTCCATGTCATAAGGATACCCGCCAATGTATGTGGTCATCAGGCTGTCGGCAAATCCGTTCGTTGACCGGTATATGTTCATTCCTCCAAGGAACACGACATTTTCATTATCGGGTTTGACTCCCATATTGACACAATATCCGCCATAAACCACTAGAGAATAAGGAAAATCATTGATATTTCCATCACCTCTTCCTGGCATTCCCTGAGTACGGTTTTCCCATAATACAGAATCAGCTGCAGCATTCCAGGTCATTTTCCAGAAAGTGTTTACCGAATTGGTATACCCGTTAAAGGGATTGAGATCGGGGGATTGTGATTCCGTAAATACATACATGACCTGTTCATTGGATGGTGCAAGTGCCAGACGGGTCACGCGGTTATCCTGCGGGAAGCCGGCCGGTGTGATTTTATCCCAGTTCATTCCATCAGTTGACCGCCAGATACCGGCCTTAGCAGGAGGTTCAACCGATAGGCTGAAGCTGCTCAGGGCAGCATACAAAACACCATCGGAAGTAATGGCAAGGTCAGTGGCAAAGGATTTGTTCTCAAGGTCGCCTAAAGCAACCTGCCAGCTTATACCGCCATCCTCCGAGCGCATGATGGCACCATAACATGCAGCATAAACAACGTCTTTATCCATTCTCACCGGGTCGGTAACGATCCGCCAGATCCCTTGAAAAATCTCGTTCAGGTTGGCATACGATCCTCCCTGTGTAGCAGCCAGCGGCTGCCATGTTGCCCCGTTGTCGGTCGATTTGTAAATTCCGTTGCCTGCTGAGGAGTTCGCCGGTACCATAATACCAGATGTTATGTTTGCCGGGCCTCTTGTCCTGTACCAGGCAGGTGGCACTTTGCTCAGCGTCAGGTGATGTTGTTTTGTGCCAGTTTTGACCACGGTCGGCTGATTCCCACATACCTCCTGAAGCGCTGCCTGCCAGCAGGTGATCATCATCATCCACATCAACAGCAATGCAGAGCATGCGCCCTCCAATGTTGGTAGGCCCCCTCCATGTCCATGACTGGTCTCCCCCTTCGGGATACTTTGGCAACTTAGAAGTATAAGAGAGCTCCCGTGAGCGAATCCCTAAGGGAATCATTCCGGTTTTCGGGTCTTTTAGTTTCATGAATTGGTAATCGGCTTGCATCGCCATAAGGCTGACTTCCGGTTTCCGAATCTCCTTATTTGAGTTTTTGGACAGACTTTTCCTGTTTTCTGCAGCCGGTAAGCTCCGGTTGAACAGCAGATATAAAGCACACAAAGTGCAGGCTGCAACGATAAGAGGCAAACAGAATCTTTTCATTGGTCAGGTTTTTTTGTACTGCATTATTTTATGCACTAATTGTTTCTTTCAATACTCTCTTCAGAAATCAGAACCGGAACGAAACCCGGGTTTGGATCTCCGCTTCCGCTGTCAAGGTTGTACTGAAATAATGATACTACATCAAGATCTGACCCGGTCCATTCTGCTGGTCTTATAACTAAGAATGTTCTTACTGGTTTGCTGCATAGCTCGGCATTAACCCATGAGCCTGTGTTTGCATATATTCCAGTATATTGTTTCCCCGGGGGATAGACCTTCAGCATGGGATTATGGGTATGCCCGAAGACAACTATTTTAAAAAGCTTTGGAACGGGAGGTTGCATATATTCATATGCAGCCATTAAAGAGAGATCAAGACTGCCATTTAATATGGCCATCAGGGCAGGCATGGTAACCGGTACAGCATTCCTGGTTTCCGTGGAAGACCATACATCTTCAATGTTTCCTGCATACATATCCCGGACACCATTGAAACTGAAAGGAGTTGAATAATTATCTATTCCTCCCATCGGAATGTTTACGGAATCTGTTGCAACCGTAAGGGAGTATTTGATCTGAAGATATTCAAAAGCAGCTGCCCATGCAGCTAAAAACTCAACCTGACCGGTACCAGCCTTAGACTCCTTGAGTTTATTATTCCCTTGTTCCATCAATCCTTCAGCATCCAGTCTGGAAATAAAATATCCGGGAGGCAGAATATGACCCGGATTAGACAGGGGTTGGGGACAATTGAAGAAATCATATCGGTGACCATGCTCCATAATGATTTCACTCAACGGTGAATAATGTCCAAGACCGGTCGAATCTCCCTGCCAGATCACTCCCGGGATGATCTCTTGGAGGATCTCCTTTGTTAAAAGCATATCATGGTTTCCGGGAGTATATATCAGCTGGATGGTTCCACTTGATGCAATTGCTTTAAGTTTATTGATTATGTTGATGTTTACAGGGGCGTTTGCGATAGCCAGGAAGTAATCCCTGGAATTGTTAATCCCTGCCAGGGGATCAAACGGTGATATGCGATACGGAACTATCCATTCGTCGAACAAATCACCAAGAATGACCAATTGTCTCACCTGGGGATTGGTAGACACTACATTCAGCAAACTTTCCAGTGCCGCTTCATTCTTGCCGAACCAACAATACCCAAGGGCTACGGATCTTGGATCACCCATATGGATATCACTGATACATATAATAGAGTTCCGTTTCGTGGTATCGTTATCAAGAAGCAAATGTCTTGCAGTGGTCCTTACTTCAATCGTAGTAGTCGACTGAAAGGTCAAACCGGAAGTTGATCTCAAGCCTGTTGTTATGGTGATCAGATACCTCCAGCCATCATGCAACTGAAAATCTGGCCGAAAGGCAATAATAATCTTTCTCCCGGAGGATATCGTGTAATACATTGAGTCCAGGACACTATTCTTATCTGAAAAAGAAATATTTCCTTTTATGGTTGAAGAATCAATCTGTTGACTGAAATCCATTTCAATAGACCGTTCCTGATAATTCAGTGAATAATATGATTCGTTCTGCAACACCGATCTTGGTAAATTCACAGTCAAATACTGGATTTCTTGTTGTATTTCCTTTTTCTTACAGGATTGCTGGAGGATAAGCTGGCTACTAAAGGCCATTATCCATAAGATTGTAAAAATACGCTTTGGTTTCATATTCATTTTCCTTTCACAACTTCATGAAACATCTAACAAATCATCTAATCTTGCTATTTTAAAAAAATTTTTCAAAAATGGATCGCAATTGATTATTGCAAAATTTTCTTTTTGGCACTGTTTAAATGTGATCAGACAAATACGGATAAATGAAGAAGAAATGAAATTAACATCTTTCATATCAAAATTAATTTTTTCTTCGAGTTGATCTTTTTCATTTTGTCCCTGTTTCAATTCCGCTTCCGCTTTTAGTATTTCCATAGACCTTTCAGGAGAATAATAGACAAATCCTGTGATTTTAAGTCATTATGCTTTCTGCTTAACGAGATATCTGTAACCTGCATGGAAGACTTTTCCGGTTATTTTTATTTTCATTGATTGCATGAATCAAATATATCCCAAGAAAATTGCAAATGCAAATATCAGGACTGTCTCTTCGTCAAAAGGACTGTTTGTACGTAAATTCACCCGGTATGAGGGCTATATCTTTTTTTGAGGTGTTGGGACTTGATAGACGGGGAAGACAAGCATATTTTGATTTGTTAATTTTACCTTTTTCATAGTGGATTCACTATTTATTTACTGAAAACAATTGGAGGTCTTATGTCCAACTATTACCGAATCATGGTTTTTACCGGGTTACTGTTTGTATTGTTATCCGGATGTGCCGGGAAACGGAATCCTGCAGCGCTCACAGTATGTGGGGGAGATCCGGTAATTTATGAAAGCGACCGTGGAGAACGCATCATTGCGAAGTACTTTACATTGTCCGACCACAGCCTTGATTTTGTTAAAGTTACCTTGCCCGGTGGCAGGGAATATACATTGCCGCAAGTCATGTCAGCATCCGGTGTAAGGTATACCGATGATCGCGAGCTTGTCTGGTGGACGAAGGGTAGTACCGCTTTCGCAGAAGTCAGGGACGAAAACGGACAGTGGGAAAGGAAATACACCTGCAACGAAATTCGCAGCAATAAATAATGGATCTGATCATCTGATAAAAAGATGAAAACCAATAAACATCCTTTATTCCAAGGTGTTAATAATATCTTTCTAGGTAATGATGTTGCAGGACAGATTAAATACATTTTCATAATCTTATCCTCAAACCAATATTTAATCCGACACTGCCAAATGGTAATTTTTGTTTTAATTCTTGTCTTGGTTCTGAATCCGGCCTCGGATTTTTTGAATCCATTGTATATTGATCAACAAAATCTATTTCCTTTTCACTTGTTTTCAGATTTGGCAGCTGGTCAGCACCATTAATAGTATATTTTGTCAATTTACCCTTAGCAGGTGAATAGGATAAATTTACCATTTCTATTTCACCGAATAATGACAATAATTTGCTTAGTTTAAATATCACGCCTGCCCCTGCGTTTAATCCAAATGCTGTTCCCCCGTTTAATTTTGTTTCCCTCACCTCTGTGCTGCCGGTTTCATTATGATCTTCTTTATATGTTATTGAGCCAAAGCCAATGATCAATCCGAATTTAGCATAGGGATTAATTTTATTTAAGCCATATGCAATAACAACAGATGGATTAATTCCTAACATGTTTGCTGATAAAATATAATCAGCCGTACTTCCATCCATATATGTATCTTTTGCTTTTACTTTGGCGCCCAGCAGGTAAGATATTCCTAATTCGGCTCCAATGTTTTTGGTAAACATATAGCCAAAAGCGCCTTCTACATTAAATCCTTTCCCCAGGGATGCATTTATCTGTTCCAGTTTGGATGAAGTACTATCCATCGTAAGGTTGCTCATGTTGTAATCAGGCATATTCTGCGAACTCATTTTCAGGCCATAACCGGCATTAATATTCACATAAGCTCCCTGAGCAAAAAGGTTGTTTGCAAGCACACTGGTTGCAAGAACCATCACTGACATTATAAAATAATTCTTTTTCATATTTTCATTTGTTAATATTTTCATTATGTTGATTATCAGTACTTTTTATCATCCTTGACGCAACGAACAGAATATCCACATTTTTTAGTCGAATTTTCATTATAAATTGTGCTGTTGTTGTAATGAATAAACTGGTCCATAGCGTTGTCTGAATTATACTCTGTTGAACTCCACCAATCACCTGTCATTCCGCAAGCAATGAATGTACCGGCACCCGGGCCGCGCCATCCAGCCGGCGTAGCTGTAAACAGAACTGTATTCATTCCTCCAGTATTAGGAGACATCCAATGGTTTGTGCCGGCATCTTTGAGATTGCCCCCGCCCACTGCTGCACCGCCCACGTAATTAATAAGGGTCGTCCACTCTGCATTGCTCGCAACATGCCACCCCGCCGGGGCCAGCCCCCTCGGGTCTTGCACTGTGTACCAGTTGTAAAGCATCCCGTCGAATACAGAATGCGATTGATCGTTATTATAGTAGCACCAGGCCCCGGTTGTCAGTTTAGACCATGCTATCGGATCCTGTACCTGGGGTATTATATCGCCATTGCGGTAATGTGTAACCCTTAGGTTATGGTTCATCCAAACCTGAGTGCCAATTTTAAGTGAATCACTAAAGATATTCAGATTTACGAGGGTCTTTACGAGATCTGAAGGAACCGTACCATCATCTGAACCACCGGCAAAATTAACGAAGACAACACCGCAATTATGCCATATATTTCCTGATAGCAAAAAATTATTAATTACCGGATTGATCTCTGAAGCAATATGTTCAAGTGATTGGCCGGCATCTACTCCTCTTTCGCCACTGGTAAAATTCAGGTAGTAACACCTGTATGGGTACGGCTCAGTATGCGCCTTTGATAAGCAATCTTCTATCTGAGCAATTTTAGTGCTCGTGGGCACCGTCATTAATGAATAATGGTCTTGGACATAATAATAAAAATTATTATCAGAAGAGTAAATATTGCCTGTTGTATTATCCTGCCAGATCAATGGGGAACCCATGTGATAATCATGCGTACCTTCAAATTGCCGCACAATGACGATCTTCCCCCTGACCATGCCGAGCTGAGGTATAGCAGGAGGCCACAGCCAGAAATAACTTAACTGGGGATTAAGATAGCCACACCAAATTCCATTTGCAAAAGCATCATCGCCTCTTGTTGAATGTTCCTGCTTAATCATAAATACCACCGTTTCTGTTTTATGGTTATTTAAAAAGGCAATGGCTTCGTCAATCAAATCAGTGAAATTCTTATGAAGATAATAGGGCCCGTGATAAACAGTCATAATTCCGCCATCATCATTCAGACGGACATCAAACCATCTCACGCCCAGCATGAGTTGAGTTGAGAGACAGAAATCTTGGGCAATTGTAAATTGAGACTCGTCTCCCTGCTCTGAAGTGTGAAAATCTGCGCCGGCATCGTGGGTCCCCGGAATTGTAAGCTCCGATAAATAACGACTGTCGTCAATGTTCGCCATCCAATCGCTGTAAGTATAAGGTAACGACCTGTCTGGGCCAAGCGGATCCTGGCCAAGGTTGCCGCTAGAGCCTTCCATGGTCTTTTTACATGAACATATAAGGATGCCGTAAAACAATAAAGCGGCAAATATGATGCTACGGAATAAGAGTGTTTTCATAAGGCTGCTTTTTCAAAATTTGTTAATAATCATGATTAATATGTTTAACTGATGTTTCTTCTTCCACAACTTCAAAAGAATCAAATTCTGCAGGCGGGATTTGTGACATGCTGACTTTTTCCACACTGGAATCTATGTTTCCAATCCTGCAATAGTTAATGAACTTATCCATGTTATTAGCTTCGCCAATTGCAAGGATCCTGACTGACCTATCGGGACAATAAAAGATGCATCCTTTGATGTCAAGTTGTGATGCGGCCTGCTTTATAAAGTACCTGTAACCTGTATGATAAATTTTTCCGGTTATATTTATTTTTATGGATTCCATAAATCAAATTTATTATGATAAAACAATCAAGGCAAATTTCAGGACTGCCTGTGCGTAAAAAGGACTGCTTATACGTAAATAACCAGGAGATCAAACCGCATTACTGTGTCTTGTAAAGATCTGGCTATTCAGAAACAGGCTTGTTCCTTAGCGCTCTTTCACGGAATTGATTGGGTGTCAAACCCACAAGACTTTTAAATTTCTTATGAAAATTGGAATTGGATTTAAAGCCTGCATATTCTCCAATACCCTCCACGGACAGATGTTTGTGTGATATATTTTGTAACATATCTCTTGCCGTCCGGATCCTGTATTCACAGATCAGATCATAAAAGTTTTGGTGGTATCGGTCGTTAATGAATTTCGAGAGATAAGTCCGGTTTGTATTTAATTTCTTGCAGAATTCATCCATATTGACATCCGACCAGAGATAAGGCTTTTCTTCAATCATAAATTTCTGCAGTCTTAACCCTAATCCCTGGTATACGTCATCAGGGCCAGTCCTGTTGTAAGTTCCGGATTCAGAAAGGTTGATAATATTTTTTTCTAATTGCTTCTCAAATTTCAACAATCTTAAATTTTGGCTCACAAGATTCTGGTAAGCTTTGTTTTTTAACCTGAACAAGATGATTATAATGATGAGAAACATTAAAACAATTGAAATTACAACTATAGAAACAATCAGCAAGGTGTTTTTCCTGCTGATAGTCATTTCCTTTATCTGGTTTTCTTTCCGGAGAATTACGTTTTCCTTTTCCTTTTTTACGGTTTCATATTTTGTCTCTATTTCTGCTATCTTTTCCCTGGTTTCCTGTCCTGAAACCGAATCTTTCAATTCTGTATAACGTTTATAATATTTCAGTGCTAAATTTTTATTTCCTTTTTTTTCATAAACCTCCGATAATACATTGTAGTTTTCATAAGTTCTTTGTAATGTACCCATTTCCTGTGAGATGGCCACGGCATTTAAAATATAAAAAAATGCAGAATCGTATTGTCGTAATTTTATCCAGTATCTTGCAATGTTTTTTTCTGCCAATGAAAGATTTAATTTATTCCCTTGTTCAATAGAAATTTTTCTTGCCATCTTAATGAACAGCATTGCGCTGTCAATCTTGTTTTGAATCTCGAAAATATTGGCTATGTTGTTCAGAATTTTACTTTCATAATATTTATCGCCGATGTTACGGGAAATTGTTAATGCCAAAAAATACATATCAGAGGCAAGTTTGTATTTTTTCTGACTATTGTAGATCATCCCTATGTTGCTGTAAGAGGCAGCGATCCGGGTGCTGTCTTTGATCTCCGTGGCATACTTTAATGCGTTTTTAAAATAATTCAATGGTTTTTGGACACTATCAAGATTGTGATAAAGCAGTCCGATGTTGGTGTAAAGGATGGTATATAACTTTTTTACAGAACCATTTAACGAGATATTTTTTATGAGGGTATCACAACTTTTTTCGGTTTCCATGAAATAACGCATTGCTTTCTGGTAATCACCCTGCTGGTTATAAGTGTCACCAAATAAATTGGTGATCTCTGCCGCATTCAGAAAATCATGATTATCAATATCAAGCTGATAGGCTTTCTGAAAATAAAATATACATTTATCATATTTGCCTATGAGGTAATAAGAATACCCGATTCTTTTGTTAGCCAACGCCTCATTGAATTTATCATGGATTTCTTCTGCCACTATTATGGCCTGTGACCCATATCTCAGACAACTGTCCGGCGACAGGGAAATGTATTTCTTCGTAAGTGATTGAAGTGTTTTGAGTTTTTCCGGTTCCTTTAATGATCGAAGCTGTAATTTCAAGCTGTCAGGCCGGGCATGGACAGAAAGGCAAAAAAGCAGGAATATTATGATTCTTTTAGTCATACCTAAAAGCCACTCATAGTGACCCCCTTTAGCCGGGTAATTTTACTATAAAGCTATAACATTGGTTTTCAAAAAACAAACTTATACCCTACTCATTTATTATTTATTTATATATCAATGTCATACAAAAGGTATTGTTTTCTTTTGTGGATCCTGAACATTAAAGGAATCTACCTTCCACAACTGGCCACTTCCGCACACTGGGTCAACGGAATTATAAGCCTAACCTGACTCTGGTTATTATGGTTTTGGTGGTGATTATTTTCAGGGATGTGATTACCGGGTGGATTACAGCATGGCGAATGAACAGTCAGGCAAGAAGCCTCTCAAGTTTAAGATTTAAGTGAATTTAATAAAAACTTCCTATCTTGCACATGTAAAAGGTGGGAAATCTATCTTTTCTATCATAAGTACGGCAGTCTGCTGCCGGAAATAGATTTTCTTTAGGGCAGGTGTAAATAGATTTACTGGTTCAGACGTGACTGCAATCTTAGATGTTTTTCAGGTTGAATAAAATTTTCAGGCAACAGGCCAATGACTCAAACAGATCATCTTTTTTCCTATACCAAAGAACGCGGCAATATCCGGCTAAAAAAAGATCGAAAATGATATAACTTTACTGCCGGTTGTGTCTGAACTCAGCCACTTATGAATATCATTGAAATCAGTCATCTTTCCAAATCCTATGGCCGCTCCCGGGGGATCGAGGATCTTACCCTGTGTGTTAACCGGGGTGACATCTTTGGATTCATCGGGCCCAACGGCTCCGGGAAATCGACCACCATTCGCATCCTGCTGAACCTGATCTTTCCGACTTCCGGAAGCGCAACTATTTTCGGATTTGATGTTGTGAGGGATTCAAAAAAGATCCGCAGCCATACAGGCTATATACCCTCCGATGCCAATATGTACGACAGGATGAAGGTGATAGAGTTCCTGAAGTTTGGAGCTGCATTCTATGGCGTGGCAAACTATGATGACAGGATCCGTTATTTGCTTGATCTTTTCGACCTTGATCCCGGCCGGAAGATCACAGAACTATCCATGGGCAACAAAAAGAAGGCGTCGATCATCCAGGCAATGATTCATCGGCCTGAATTGCTTATCCTCGATGAACCCACCTCCGGTCTCGATCCCTTGATCCAGTCAAGGTTCTTCCACTTGTTGAATGAAGAGAACCAGCAGGGAACTACCGTTTTTTTTTCATCGCATACTTTGAGTGAAGTCCAGGCATTTTGTAAAACTGTCGCCATTGTCAAGGACGGAAAGATCGTCAACATTGAGGAGATTGCTTCCCTGCGAAAAAAACAATTGAAAAAAGTGCGTATCCTTTTCCCAGTAACCAGAACCATCGCTGATCTCGGCCTCGAAGGCATCGGACCCGTGGAATCAGGATCCGGAAAAAACCTGGCTTTTTTCTATTCCGGGGACATAAATGTATTGATCGGAAAACTCGCCGGACAACATATAGAAAACCTCTCCATCGAGGAACCATCCCTGGAAGAGATATTTCTTCATTATTACAAATAAGTGAGCGGAGGCATGAACAGGATTCTTTTTAAAATGGAACTACGAAGGAATTCCAGGGGTTTAATCCTTTGGTCGGCGGTGATCGGGGTATTGATCTTTTTCACTATGTCGTTTTACAATACCGTTCTTCAGTATCAGCAGCAGATCGCCGGTATGGTTCAGATGGTTCCCGCCATGGCAATGAAAATGCGGGGATTTTCAAACATCAATGACATTTTTTCCATCCTGGGGTTCTATACCGCTAATAATCTTATTTATATGATGCTCCTCGGCAGTATTTATGCGATCGTGCTTTCATCCAACATCCTGCTGAAAGAAGAATACGGAAAAACCGCCGAATACCTGTTATCGCGACCCATTTCACGCGGGGAGATCTTCACGACCAAAATGACCCTCGCATTTCTGTATATCATCATTCTGAACCTGGTCGCCACATTGATCGGGTTCATTGCCATCATGATTTACAAGAAAGGCCCGTTCAACTTTCAACCATTTCTGGTGATCTCCCTTTACACCTTGATGCTTAATCTTCTTTTCGGCGCAGTAGGGTTTTTTGTTTCAGTGTTGATGAAACGGGCAAAGCCGATTACTTCTTTTTGTGTTGGCTTGGTTCTGGTGCTCTATTTTCTCTACACCATTTCCCGGATATCGGGTGTCAACGGGGCTTTTGGATATATTAGTCCTTTCAAATGGGTGAATATTGCGGTGCTTTCCCCATCTTACGGTATTGAATTCTCCAGGGTTTCTGCTTTCCTTGGGATGTCTGTATTCCTGATCCTTGTTTCAGGATTTATTTACCGGCGGAAGGACATCCTGACCTGAGCGAACTATGATCCTGATAGGATAGTTTTTTTTGCTTGCGAAGCCAAGTTGACTTTTCTGCAAGTTATAACTTTGACTTGTTGTACAATTATCAGGAACTATTTTCCTTTAAATTCCCCTTCCCACTTTGCTATCACTACCGTGGCCAGGCAGTTGCCGATCACATTTGTGGCAGTACGCGCCATGTCCATCAGTTCATCGATGCCCAGGATGATGAAGATGGGCCAAACAGGCAAACCGAAATTGGTTGCAGTACCCAGGAGGATAACCAGCGATGCACGCGGCACCCCTGCTACTCCCTTACTGGTAAGCATCAGCGTAAACATCATGATTAGCTGGGTTTCGAACGACAGGTGGATCTCCGCTATCTGCGCAACAAAGATGGAAGCTAGTGCCAGGTAAAGAGTTGTTCCATCAAGGTTGAAACTATAACCCGTTGGAATCACAAAGGCAACAATCTTGCGCGGGACACCAAATTGTTCCATATTTTCCATGGCGATAGGAAGGGCGGCCTCTGAGCTTGTGGTGGCAAAGGCCAGGGTTGCAGGTTCAGTAACGGCATTAATAAATTTCCGCACCGGGATCTTCAGCATCAGCATGACCGGCAGGAAGACCAGCAGTAAAAGAAGAAGAAGCGCGATGTAAAGGGTGCCCAACAGCTGCCCCAAGTTCACCAGGATGCCAATACCCATATGTCCGACACTATATGCGAGCGCGGCAAACACGGCAAACGGCGCAAAATACATTATAATGTTGGTGAACTTAAACATCACTTCCGAGAGCGATTCTGCGAACCGAACCATGGGAGTGCGATACTTCTCTTTCACCATGGCCACGGCGATCCCGAAAAGGATGCTGAATACAACGATCTGCAGAACCTGTCCTTCGGCAATGGATTTGGCAATATTTTCCGGAAAAACATGAATGACGATTTGATCCCATGTCTGTTTCGGGATTTCAGGCAGTGTACCTTGTGCCATAGCCGGTGGGAGTGTCACTCCCACCCCGGCTTTGCTGAGATTAATGGCTGCTAAGCCGATAAATAGGGCAAGGGTCGAGACAATTTCAAAATAGAGAATCGATTTCCACCCCATCCGACCCACCTGCCTGATGTTGGAATGACCGGCAATCCCCACCACAAGAGTACCGAAAAGCAGCGGAGCAATGATGGTTTTTATCAGGTTGAGAAAAATCTTACTGATAATATTGAGGTGGATGGCCACTGCCTGGAAGTCGTGGCCAAATTCTGCTCCGATCAACATGCTCAATAGGATCCAGGTTGTGAGAGACCGCTTCCGTAAGGCATGAATGAAAAGAAAAGCAAGCACAAACCATCGTGAACCTGCCAGTAACGGTTCGGCTAGTGTATTTCCGGACCATGTACCGTAAAGATGTAAGCAGATGGAAACGGTAAGGATTCCAATAAAAGCATAGACCAGGTAGGAAGGAGATATTTTCATTCGTTTGATCATTCTATCTTACCCAGAAATACATTCCAAACCCAAAGTTTCTTTTTCCCGAAATTTTTGTCACGTTTTATCAGGTAAATTGTGATGGTTTCGGTTTCTTGGGAGGAATTGATGAATTTATCTGACCGTCTGAGAGATCTATAAGTGAAATCGAGGCTTCCTTCATAAACTGAATCATTGATCCGGTGAAAGGTTTCTTTTATACCAACCGAATCCAACCTGAACGGGTTGATATTTTTAGCGGGTTCTGCGCCGGTGATAAAAAGGTTGCGGATCATTTCCCGGGTTTTATCTCTGAACGGTCCGGCTATGGAGGTATCGGTTACAATGCGGAGGTAATCGTTAAAATCGTAAAATTTCTGTTTCGCTGTTTCCAGATATGCCAGCAAAGATGATGACGATAAGGTGTCGGCACCAAATGCCAACTGGAGACTGTCGGTTTCAGCAGTGATCTTTTCCTGTTCACGTTGGACATTAGACTGTTCATCGTTATCGCAACTTTTTCCGCAGGCCAGGAAATAAAGTAGGATTAGGGCGAATATTTTTACCGTTCTCCTCATCTTTTTTTCTCATTAATTCGGAACCTGAGCACCATGATCTTATTCTTACGCATCTGTGAACTCAGGATCTCAATATTTTTCAGGCTGCCGGAGGGCACAGTCATCTTGTCGATGAACTCCTGTTTGTTATACAACGCCATACCGGTAGCCTCTTTATCGTTAAAAATCTGACAAATCATCGCCCCGTCGTCGATTATCGCTTCGAGACGGTTTCTCCGTTTCTCCCAATTATCCACTTTCATCATCGAAAAGTAATGGATCATTAAGGCATAATCATCGGCGTGTAGCATTATCATTTCATTGCGGTTCAGTTTCCTCACCATGCGTCTGATCGTATCTGTGCGATAATAATGGGCTTTCACCACCATACGGATCAGGCTTTTGTCTGTTTTCAACGAAAAACAGCCGTCTGAACCAGTAAGGCTGTGAACCGGGGTTTCCCCATCCAAAAGCAGGGTTACCTCTATCCGGCTATTGGTTATCGGCTCACGGGTGTCGGCATCATAGAAGCAGAACCGGTATTCTTGTGTATTGAATATTTTGAACAGACCATATAACAGGGCAAAACTGACAAGAACCAGAAAGGGTATCAGAAGGAAAAGCCGGTTGGCACTTTTTTTTACGGAGATGGTCTGAGAGTCGTTGATGATGACATCATTGTTCTTAAAAACATAATCATCCCAGTTCGCATAACCGGCATATTTACTGAGCAGGTTAAGCATATCAATCCGTGGTAAAGAATGATGCGAAGACTTCATGTGGGTATAAAACCATTTTTCGCTGATGTGTGCATTTACCCGAATACGTAAATCTTCCTGGAAATCGGTGATCTCCTGTCCTTTCCATTCTGCAATTGAAGGGTTGATCCCCGGGTATGATTCTTGCATCATCGCCACGATCTTCGTTTTCAGTAATTCAAAGTGAATATGTTTTTTGTCCGACAAAGTTGATGTGATATTACTGATTTTATATGCAGAAGCCTTGTAAAACTGTTTACAATTAATTTACAAACGAATTTCAAATCACCCGGAATGGCATCAGTTAATTTCGATCCCGGATTCAGGGTCAAACCGGACTGGTAAAAACAAAATTAATCAAAAGTGAATCCGCAGACAAAAATCATTCATTTAATATTAAAGGAGACAACACATGAAAAAACAAGTTCAGAATACAATTTCGGTTATTGCCCTTCTCATTCTAACCATTTTGCAACCTGCCGGTAACACGGTTTTTGCCCAGAAGACAAAGGCTGCAATCCGGATCGGGACCTATGATTCCAGGATCGTAACTTTTGCCTGGTCACGCTCTGATTATTTTAAACATCGCTTGATAAAAACCAACCAGCAGAGTGATTCAGCAACGAAAGCCCATGATACTGCAAGGATAAAAGAACTTTCGGTTGAGGCTATGTCTTACCAGCACCTGTTGCACCTGATGGTATTCAGCAACGGTTCTATCGGATTTGTCATGGCAATTGTTAAAGATAAACTTCCCGAACTTGCAAAAACAGTTGGTGTAAGTGTCATTCTCAGCAAATGGGAACTGAATTTCATTGATCCTTCGATTGAAATCGTTGACCTTACAAGCCAGGTAGCACAACTCTTTCAGCCAAAAGAGAACATCGATCAAATGAGCAAAGATATTTCAGCGCAGCAACCGATCCCGATTGATGAGTTTGGAATTGAAATAGATATGCTGGATGGATACTGCAATAGATTTGGTAAAAAATAATATTAACTTTGGGAAACCTATCATCAAAAAAAGGAGGTAAATTATGATCGAGTACGTTCATTCCCATATTACAAAGGAGCTGGAACAAAACACAAAAACGGATATCATTTTCATCCTGACAGCCATCATCCTGAACCTGATAACCCTTGCCATCAATTCAGGACTGGTGGAAAAATCGAGGACAGAAAATTCAACTCTCGTTGTAATGTTTGTTTTCGTAATCCTCATCGTTCTTGTTAACATCGTGGTAATCATCGGACTTATCAAGGGAAGACAGACGAGAATGAAACTGGTAAATGGTCTTATCACGATGTACAAAGACCAGAATGTTGCAAAATATTACGATGAGTCGTTGTTGAGCAACTACAATGTCAGGTATAATCTTTTCATCATGGTAGTAGTGTGCACCGGTGTCATTGCTACAATTGTCCCGTTTATCCTGAGATAAGTTCCCACGGCAACGGGTTTCTCATCAGGATCACTGTGACAGATTGATTGTTTTATTCTTACCGGCGCGCTTTTTGTAACAGGTCATTTTCTGAAGAAGAACCTGGTAGTAAAATCACAAACTGAACCCTATGAAAAGTAAATCGCTTATTATAACCGGCATGATCATGATCATCGCAATGACCGGTTGTCCTTACGAATCGCTTGTTCCTTTGAGCAATTCATGTAATTCCACTGTCGATACTGCACTTATTGGTACGTGGGTCTACCCCCAAAAAGCTGTTGTCAAAGATACTGTTGAAATCATGAAATTCAATAATCATGAATATTACATGGAATTTCACGAAAGGGGGCAAAACGGGATCAGGAGCACTTCGAGAGGCCGGGGATTTGTGACCATTATTAAAAATCAGAAGATCATTAATTTTTGTGAACTTGGAAATCCGGACAAGTTTATGTTTTTTAAATATGAGATCAGGGATAAGTTAATGAAGACTTTTTCTCCTTCGGATAACTTTATTAAACAACCCTTTAAATCGAGTAATGAGCTATCTGATTTTTTTACAAAGAACGTAGACAAGCAAGGGTTTTATGAGCCTCCTGATACGGCGATTCGCGTGAAATAACTGATTTGAAGTTGCAGTTTACTTCATCACGACTAACCGGGTAGTTTCGGCATGTGTATCGGCAGTCATCCTGCAAACGTAATATCCTGCTCTAAGCATGTCGGCTGAGAAGGTAATGTTATAGATCCCGGGTGTTTGTTTTTTATTCACCAGCGTGGTGATTTCCTGTCCGTAGACATTATAGATTCCTAATTTGACGAAACTCTCATCCGGAATCTGGTACCTGATCAAAGTCTGAGTATGGAATGGATTGGGATAGCAGCTAAGAGAATAGTAGTTATTCTTTCCCTGGCTTTTTTCAATCCCTGTGATTGGCGGAATAATATGGCTATAATAAACATCCTCTTCTCCGTTTAAGGTATTGGCCCATGCGAGATGTGCTCCGATTGAGTCCGATATCATATCGATATAATCTCCCATTTTTTGTTGCTGGGGATAACCTACGTGCGGATCGAAAGAGTCGGACAATTTTTCATTGACCGACCAGGTATCCCCCTGATCGCTGGAATAGGAATAATAGAGCGCTGACAAATCCGAACCTGGCAGAGCATCACGGGTATCGAGCCAGGCAACATCGATCCTGCCATTCGGAGCCACCGACATTACACCAAACCACTGGGTATTAGTGGATCCGGGATCGTCGTTTATCTGAATCGGGTAACCCCATGTCAGCCCGCCATCAGTGCTCTTTGCAAACATCACATCACCGGGATCGGAATTTGAAATACGTGTTACTGAAGCCAATACATAAACATTGCCCCGGCCGGGACCGTTGGAGCGATCCACATCAATGTTCGCCTGACCAAGTAAACCTTCCGGGTTAATAGTACTCCACCCTGAGATGTACCCATCCATATCAACCTCTACAGGAGATTCCCAGCTGATCGTTGAGCCCGGAACCTGGGCGTTTGTGGATTTTGAAACCATGATACCACTAGGCTGACCGCATCCGGAGATGTATAATTCTCCATAATTTCCCACAGCCATTGTGCCCCAATAAGGAGAACCGGCCACTTCAGTACAATCTTCAAAACTGCTGCCCCCATCCGTTGAACGCGTAAAAGAACCAGACGGACATGAAGTGTAATAAAAGTTCCAGGTTGCATAAATATTTCCGCTTCCAATCCTGTTGGTCCGATCGATAGTCATCCATTGTTTATCTCCTCCTTTTGCTGCGACTCCGGCATCCCATGTGACGCCGTCAGTGTTACTTTTAAATACCTTGCAGTGATAAGCTGTATCGGAAGTAAGGCTATTATAATAAAAATTCCCGGCAGTGTCATAATCTAAAACAGGATCGGAACGGAAGATACCGGGTTCAATCACACCCGGGAAAGTCCAGGTTTGTCCGGCATCGGAAGAATAACCCCAACCTGCCTGTCTGAAATTACTATTAACATTGTCGAATTGCCGCCACCCAATAACCATATTGTTGGGGTTCAAAGGATCTATAGCAATGTTCGGTTCGTTGGCTGCATCGCCCACGATATTTTGTCCGCTCGCATTCACATTTACCTGCGTTGTAAAGATGCTGGAACTCTTGTATTTCATTGCAGGAGAGGTCTTTTCATTATTATACTGATTGGGAAGATATTTGTCGCCAGGTATTTCATGATGCATCTTCATTTTTTCATCACCCGGAACAGGTATATTCTGTGCAGAAGAGAAGACCGGACTTAAGATCGTGATCCCTGAAATCAGCAGGATTATTTGGGTTTTATGTTTCATATTCCAGGAGTTATTGATTTATAAACTTTGATAATTGTTTTGCAGATCAAAATTCAGTACTCTGTATCCTATACAAAGGTAATGATTCTCTCTCAAATGAAGAATGAAAAGTGAAGAGTTAAAAGTCAGATTCTGGTAGTTCATGACTTTAACCCAATTTGCATTTTATTAAAGTTTGATCCACTTTTTTGTAGTCATAAAATAGTCATTCGATATCCTGAGAAAATAAATTCCTGGCGGGAAACCGGCTACATCCATTGCATTCACGGGATCCGCCAGAAACAGGGTCCGTAGTACCTTTCCGTCAGGGGTCAGCAGTCTGGTTTCGAATTTCTGATTTTCCGGTAGGCGGATATATAAGATCCTGTCAACCGGATCAGGATAAACCTTTATCTGTGTGGAAAGATGATTTTCATTTATGCCGAGCATTTCTGACAATGGCCGTTTCCACACTCCGCTGCCCTGTGTGCCAGCAAAAAGGGTTGAATTATCCATGGCAAATGAACCCACAAAACCCTCCATTCCTTCATTTGCACTTACCCAGCTATCACCGTTAACGTCCGAAAGAATTATACCTGATCCGGTTCCTGCAATAATTGTCGATCCTATCGTTATCATTGAAAAGATGCTGCTTGATTGGCAGGTACCATATTTGATTGTTATCCAGTTTTCACCGTTATCGGAAGATGTATTTATCATTCCATTATTGGATCCGGCATAGAGGGTTGTCCCGGCGACGGCAAAACAGGTGACGAAAGACCCGGATCCGAATGATGTTGAAATCCACGTTTGTCCTTTATCGCGAGAAAGAAAGGCATCATTTTGCTGAATAGCTGCATAAATAGTTGAGTCACAACCAGCCATTGCAAGAATGATATCGGTGGGGGCAGGACTATCGAAACGAACCCAATTTGCACCATTATTGGAAGAACGGTAGACCGATCCGAACGATCCAGCAAAAAGGGTGTTCCCCAGAACAGCCAGTGTGTTTATGTACAAACTTGTCAACCCGTTATTTATCGCATTCCATGAGGTTCCGTTATCGGTTGAGGAAAAAATTCCTCCTCCGTTTGTCGCGGCAAAGCAGGTCGACCCTTTGACAACAAGCGCCATGACGTCGGTATTGGTCAGGCCATTGTTCACAGACATCCATGTTTCGCCTTCATCCCCGGATAAAAATATACCCTCCCCTGTGCCTGCAAAAAGATTTCCGTCCTTCATCACGAGGGCATTTATATAGGAAAAGATAAGTCCATTATTGACGCTTTCCCAATTCATCCCTCCATCTTTCGACCTGTATATTCCTACATTCCCGGTTGCCGCGAAAAGGCTCGATCCGCCAAGGGCTAATCCTGAAACAAAATGACCGGTTAGTCCGTTTATCCCCGGCATCCATGTGTTCCCCGAATTGGGGGAAGTGAACACTCCTTTGGCAGTCGCGGCATAGATTTGGCCCCCGGTAACGAGGAATCCTGAAACACAGTTCATTCCTGTCCCGCTGTTCACCAGGGTCCAGGTACCACCGGTGATATCACATCTGTAAATGTCACCAACCAGTGAACCGGCATAAATCATTGTACCGTCAAAAACCAATGCCATTATTGGCTCGCCATCAAGTCCGGAACTCACGGAACTCCAGTTAGAGCCTCCGTCAGGCGACCGATATACCTTGCCATAGGCGGTTCCTGCATAAATATTATTCCCGTTTACAGCTAAAGAAAAAACGTCCAAGTCCTGCAGTCCTGTTGTGATACAGGTCCAGGTATCCCCATCATCTTCTGATTTATAGACGCCGGTGTTTGAACCAACATAAAGTGAATTTCCGCTCACCACGATAGAAAAAAACGAGATGCCGTTCAAACCGGATGTCAACAACGACCATGAGTTTCCGCTAGTGATGGATCTGAAAACGCCGCCTGTCTGGGTTGCAGTAAAGATTTTGTTTCCTTTTATTCCAATTGAATTGATATACTGATTTGATATTCCGTTATTTGCAGGCACCCATGTATCGCCGTTATCCATCGATCGGTATATACCTCTGTCTGTAGTTCCTGCGTAAATGGTATTTCCGTTTGCTGCCACTGCATTAAACCGGCCACCCTGGGGGCCGTTGGTCCTGATCCACTGGGCATGGATAAGGTTTCCTGCGAAAAGAAGGAAGATGGAAAGTAGAATTGATCGTTTCATATTTGAGGGATTAACTTGTCTTATCAATCAGAATGAAATTTTTCCAGGTCATTACATAATCAATCAAAATATAGGTTTAACCTATATTTTATATGACACTCTTCTAGTAAAAGGTTGTCCGGTTTTTAAATCTGATTTTTATGATTGGGGAATTTAGCCCTACTACCTCATACCATTCTGAGGCTGTTTGAAAAGGTAAAAATTATTGCAGTTCCGGGTGGTTATTGTTTGCAATAACTATCCGGAGCTACCGGTTCTCCCTCACGCTATCGACAATATAATCGGTTTCGCCACGCCAAGGTAAGATCCCGTTTTTTTGCTGGTAATGAACAACGACTAGATGACCTTCCAGGTTGCTTAATTTAGCCGCTAAACTTTTAACCTGGACCGAGAAGAAAAACTTTTCAGATGCCAGGGCGACATTTTTGTTGCTTTCCACACTACTTAAAACGAGTTCGCCTTCATAAGTTTTGAAAATATTTCCACGGTATGAGAATTTCTGCAATAATCCTGCACGGTTACCTTCACTGTATGTGAAATAATATTTCCAGTAAACGAATATACCTGAAAAAAGAAGAAGGATAATGACCATCCAGATAAGGAATTTTTTCATAATTGTTGTTTAATTTTCAGAAAACGGATTGCAAGATACTACATTTTTTCATGTGACGTGTAGCGCGTTACGCTTCATGCTCAAGCACTCAATGAAACGTGAATAGTGAACAATGTTCAGTGAAAAATGAACAATTAACAGTTAACAGAAAAAATACTGTTCGTTGTTATCTGTTATCTGGATTAGAATTCGTCCGGAAGTAATTTCATCTGCTCATAGGTAAAGACAGGTCCATCCTTGCAAACATATGTACTGCCGATATTGCACCTGCCGCATTTTCCGAGCCCGCACTGCATTCTCATCTCGAGCGTGGTGATAACATCTTTCGGGTCGAATCCAAGCTTGTCAAGCGATACTAAGGTGTATCTTATCATGATGGGAGGTCCGCAGGTGATGACCTTGGTATTTTCGATCATTGGTTTTACTACTTCCTCCAAAATCTTCGGAACAACACCTACATTTTCCTTCCAGGTTTCTTCAGGTTTATCAATGGTAAGGATGACCTTAAGCGAAGGGTTCTTTTTCCACTCTTCTATTTCCTCCTTATAACACATGTCTGAGGAGGTGCGGGCTCCGTAAAGGATCGCAAAATCCTTGTAATCTTTCCGGTTGTCAATGCAATACTGGATCATTGAACGTAGTGGCGCCAGACCGATACCTCCACCAACAAAAAGAAGGTTTTTCCCTTTGATATCGTCGACCGGAAACCAGTTTCCATAAGGTCCGCGAATCCCAACATCCATTCCTTCTTCAAGCTGGCTGTGGATATCTGCTGTAACAATTCCTATCCGCTTGATCGAGCAATCAAAATAGCCATGCCGGGTGGAAGAAGATGAGATACAAAAGGTACACTCCCCATACCCGAGCAATGAAAATTCAACGAATTGTCCCGGCATCCAGGTAAAGGACTCCATCCGGACCGGATCATTCATCTTTAAACGATAGGTTCTGATATCAGGTGTTTCATCGATGATCTTATCAACCTTACACATCACAGGGACCAGTAATTGTTCCATCTCTTATTTTTTTTGTCCTCCTTTCGTCCCTCTCCTTGAGGAAAGGCTTGGAGTGGGATATTATACGTTTGCTACTTGATTAACCACATCAAAAATGCTAATATTCACCGGGCAGGAAATGGCGCAACGGCCACATCCAACGCACAGGTTCATGCCGAATCTCTCTTTATAATAAACAAATTTATGCAGAGCCCGTTGCCTCCATCTGCGGTACTTTACCGGTCGAGGGTTATGTCCTCCGGCCATCAGCGTGAAATATCCGTTGTTGCAGGAATCGTAACTCTTGTAGCGGACTCCTGTATCTTTGATTCTTTCATCCGTGATCTTGAAACAATGACAGGTGGGACAGATAAAAGCACAGGTGTTGCAACCGATACAGTTTGAGGAAATGGTTTCAAATTCAGGGGAGTCGAACAGTTTCTGAAGTTTCGCATTCACTTCGGAATAGTTCATTTTCAGACGGAAGGAGGACTCGAAGGATTTGTATTGTTTTGAAAGTTCTTCCGTTGCATTGCTGGCTGATGCTTGATGCTTGATGCTTGATGCTTTCAGGAAGGTTTCGCCTTTCTCAGTGACCGCCTGTATGTAAATTTTCCCATTCAACCCATTTACAATGCGTATGTCATGCGCATCTGAATTTTCTACATCATAATCCAGAGATGTGCAAAAACACTGGGTACCGGCTTTATTGCAACGCGTGGAAATGATCAGGGTGTTTTTTCTTCTTTTCTGGTAATCGGTATCGATGTAATCCCATTTGTAAACCTGGTCAAGCACCTGTAAACCACGGGCATCGCAGTGTTTCACACCGAGGATGACACGCTGTCCGGTCAGGGGATCTTCATCGGTTTCAGACACGGTTGTGCCGGTATTGTCTTCCTTGAACTTCATGACCTTGGCTGTCTTTGGGAAGAACAGCGGTTTTACGCTCATGGTCATTTCGATGGGAGAATCCGGATCACATTCACCGAGTTTTGATACTTTTTTGTAATCGTACTTTCCAAATTTTTCAACCGGGGCATAAGTTTCAAACTTCCCTATGATTTCCTCATAGAATTTTTGTAGTCCGGTTTTATCTGTTTCAATTATGAAACCGTTCATCGTCTTTTAGGGTTATAAGATAAAATCATCAGGATCACTCAGGCTGTATTTATAGAAAGCGCCCCGGTCATCTTTTTCCATTCCCGCCAGGTGCTGCTGGAAGTTTTCATAGATCACATTTTCATTCTGCTTGTGCAACAGGTGCAGCGGCAGGTGACTCGGACAGGCCTTTTCACAGTTGCGGCAATCCACGCAACGACCTGCTAAGTGTAATGACCACGTCATCAATGCATGCATGGCGCCTGAAGAAGTATTGGCGCCGTGATAAAGGGTAGATGTTTCCTGGTCGAGGCAGCATTTGGCACAATAGCATAACGGACAGGAATGGCGGCAGGCATTGCAACGAATGCAATTTTCAAATATCGATTCAAAATAATCGGCCCGCTCGTTCAGCGCCATCTTAGCTAGTTCTTTTATATCGACATTGACGGTGTATTTCTTTTTCCCGGAAGGTGTTCCAAGCATCTCGTCGTAAACCACAGGATCCGGCATTACACATTCAACACAATTCTGCGCCTTCTCTCTTTTATCGTTTAGTACACCTTCACAGCAAACTCCGATGATGTAAACATTTTCCCGTTTTACCTGGCCTTCTGTAAGCAACAGGTT